>CAMVBT010000089.1 GCA_947165805.1 uncultured Clostridia bacterium | reverse complement strand
TTCCCCCCGTGGGGCCGATTATCCGCACCCCGGCGACGATGCCGACTATAAGCAGCGAGGAGTCTCTCGAACCGTGGTCGGTGGAGCTTGCTGGCTGGACGGTGCCGCCCTTGGTGGTAGTCGCTTTGGTCGTCACAGCGGAGAACGTGCTTGCCGTGGTCGTTTCTGATACGGCGGCTTCGGAGCCGGTGGTCGTTTCGGGGGCGGCCGTCGTTGCTTCGGAAGCTTCTGTGGTTTCCTCGGGAGCCGCTTCGGTTGTTTCGGCTGCCGCGGTGGTCTCCTCGGGAACTACGCCGTAGTCGGACGGGTCAAAGGCCGGGTGAGTGCCGAACTCGGCATCGCCGTTGGTGTCGGCGTAGATAGCTACCGTGCCGTCGGGGTTGTAGGCGTAGAATTCCTGGACTGTCAGTCTGTAGTAGTCGGACTTGTTTGCCCATTCCTTGAACGAGAGCTGTATATCACGATCTGTGGGGAGCACTTCGACATTATCCAGCGTGCAGCTGAACAGGTAGGTGTTGTCGTTGAGCTTCTTTATATCGGCGAAGTTGCCGCTTCCGATGGGATTCAGGCTCTTGTAGCTGAACGAGAACCAGTTGTCGTTGACACCGTTCACACGGACCACGGCGCCTATGCCGACATAGCCTTCAAAATCCGCGAAAGCCTTTCCCGTGTCATTGTCGTAGTAGCCGTCGGTCTTTTCCTTTTTGTATTCGTCCATGTCACCGTCAAAGGTAACGACGAATTCCATTTTGGAGATGCCGACCGCGTAGCTGTTGTGCTTTTCGGGCAGAACGAACTGCCATGTTTCATTGTCGGAGTTGAGATATCCCGACGGGGAGCCCGCTTCCGTGAGATATGCCCCGGCAGAAGCCGTGAGCATAGCGGAGGCTGCAATAGCGGAAAACGCAGCGGCTGTCTTGTTTATTTTTTTCATGCTGTCCTCCAGTTACATTCCATTCATGTAAGATATATAAAATATACCGTACAGAATATAAATTCCGCACGGCATTAAATCATTTATTTAACTGTCCGCCGTTTCAAGTGACTGACATTTATATGCTGCCCGTCGTTTTGCGAAACTGACATTCGTGAACTGCTCATCACTTGAAGTGAATGACAGCTGCGAGGCAGATAACCCGCCCATTGATGCAAGCATCAGACGGATCGGGAGCGGCGGCTCGCCGCTGGCGGAGAAGGAGGGATTCGAACCCTCGAACCGCTTTTGACGGTTACGCGATTTCCAATCGCGCGCGCTCGACCAACTACGCGACTTCTCCATAAATTGGTTTACCCTTGGGTATTCGGTTTTATCTTTGATACTATGATATTTTATCACGGGACAGCCGATTTGTCAAGAGCGTTTGACGATTTTTTTCAAAAATCCTCTATAAACCACAAAATAACGATAATAAAATAAAATCGGTCATAAAAATTGTGCTATTGCAACAATAAAAACCGATTGACGAAAAAGCGGCGGAATGTTATAATTTATATATATGTGTTTAACAGCAAGGAGGTCACGCGGGTATGTTGCTGCTGAGTATAACTGTATATGCCGAGCTGCGGCAGGAAAAGTTCGTGAGAGCGCTGAAATCTGTCTTCGAGCCGGATAATGTCCTGCTCGAGTTCTCGGACCGTACCGACGGAAGCGTGACGGAATTCCCGCTGGACCGCGCCCACATGGTGATAACCGACAGCTATGACCGAATAGAGCAGCTCCGCGGAATGTCCTGCCACAATCTGCGCTACATATTCGTCGGAACGATGAAGCTCTCCGACGATCTGGAGGACGTCTGGGATACGGACAGTCCCGCCGAGATAACAGCGCGCTTCGAGAGAGTGCTTCAGCATTCCTCGTATCAGGCGGCGGCGTGGTTCTTCGAGCATACACTGTACAATACCATAGACACTGTCTCCGGACCGGTGTGGTTCAAACGCGCGGACGGCATACATACCATGGTGAACAGAGCCTTTGCCGATACGGTCGGAAAAAAGCGCGAGGATATCATCGGGCGCGGGGAATACCCGGCCTTATGCACCCGCGCCGATGAGGAAACGGCGATAAGTACCGGACAGGCGCGTACCGGCGAGGGAACGCTCATGACGGCAGACGGGAAAAAGCGCTTCGCCACCTGCATAGCGCCGCTTTTCGATATGTTCGGAAACGCATACGGTACAGTCGGCTGCGCGCATGAGATAAAAGACAAAGAATAAAACAAAAGAAAGACGAGGGACCTGATCTTGAACATAAAACCACAGAAGGGTATGCAGGAATACCTGCCCGAAGCCTCCGCACTGCGCGACAGGCTCACCCGTATCATACTTGAAACTTATACGTCCTGCGGATTCACCCGCATCTATACACCCGCTGTCGAGAGCGCCGAAAACCTCGACAAGAGCGACGGCGGCGACAACCTGAACCTTATATTCAAGATACTCAAGCGCGGCGAGAAGCTCGCGGAGGCCCTCGGAAAGACACCGGTCGATGAAAAGGAGCTCTGTGACCTCGGGCTGCGGTATGACCTGACTCTGCCGCTGTCGAGATACTACGCGAACAACCGCGCGAACCTCCCGAACCCGTTCAAGTGCATACAGATCGACAAGGTGTACCGCGCCGAAAGACCCCAGCGCGGCAGACTGCGCGAGTTCGTGCAGTGCGATATCGACATACTCGGCTCGGATTCGATATGCTGTGAGATAGAGCTGATCTCCGTGACCGCGAAGGCGCTGTCGAAGCTCGGGATAGGCAAGTTCTTTATCCGTGTCAACGACCGCCGCATACTGCGCAGTACGCTTAAAACAATGGGATTTCCGGAGGACGCCCTCGATACCGTGTCCGTGACCTTCGACAAGCTCGACAAGATAGGCGCGGACGGTGTTGCGGCGGAACTGCGGGAGAAGCAGATGCCCGAAAACGCGGTAGAGGCGCTTCGTGAGCTGCTCGGCAAGGGCAGCCTGACGCTCGACGATATGGCAGGATACTGTACGGACGAGGACGCTCTCAACAGCCTGCGCACGATAATCGAGACCGCGGATAAGCTCTCTCCTGACTACGCCGTGGTCTATGACCCCTCGCTGGTGCGCGGACAGGGCTACTACACCGGCACGGTGTTCGAGGTGGCAAGCGAGGAATTCGGCGGCACGATAGCGGGCGGCGGCAGATACGACGGACTGATCGGGCGCTTTACCGGCGAGAATATCCCCGCGGTAGGCTTTTCGATAGGCTTTGAGCGCATATTCTCCATAGTCTCGGAGAACGGCTCGGCTCTTGGCGGGACACGCAAAAAGACCGCCATACTCTACAAGGAAGAGGATATCCTCGGCGCGATATCGAAGTCGGCGGAGCTTGAAGCCGACAGCGATGTGACTCTCGTGCTCGTTCCGAACCCGAAAAAGTGCGACAAGATATACAGCCGCACAAAGAGTCAGGGCTTTGATGAGATAATAAAACTGAACCTGTAAAGAGCCGGTCCCGGCTTAAAAGAAACTGCTCCTTTCCGCAAGGAGCAGTTATTTTTCTGTAATACGGAGCCTGCCGTCGGGGCTTATGCGTATCTCGATGCTTTTGTAATAGGCGTTATACGCGTCGGGGCGTTCCTTGAAGCGCTTGGCCGAAAGGACAGTGACGCCGTTTTTCCCGATGTCCGGTGAGCCGGTATAGCCCGCGCAGAGGGCGATATCCTGTCCGCCGTATGCCGGAGCTGTTTTTATATCGGTCATCAGCACCGAAACTCCGTTGATCTCGGCCAGTAAGGCGTCCTCGAAGATGCTGACTGTGTATTTGCCGCCGATGTCGCAGATATACTCGCTGTCGTCGGTGAAATGGCGCTCCAGAGCGGGCAGGGTAGAGAACGCTCGGGAATATACGGCGCTGTTCTCCGGCATTATGACGCATATCGTATCGAACGAGTCTATGCTCTGCCCGGCCATTATGTCATAAGCTTCGCCCGAGAGCCCGCGGCTTATGCCCGACGCGAACAGTGACACTCCCGAGCGGTAGGAGACCGCCGCGAGAAAGTCGTCGCCGTCGGAGTAGACCGTTATCTTCGCCGTGCCGCTGTCTGTAAGCCTGCCGGCGGTGACGAGGCCTATGAGCGCGCAGAAAGCTATGACCGCGGAATATGCCGTGAAGCGGCGGCTCATGCGGCGGCGCCGGACGACGTAAGCCGTGACGGCTATGAAAATGCCTGCGGCTGCCGCGAAAGCCGGAAACATCTCACTGTCCGGGACGATGTAGGCATATCTGAACCCCGCGAGGAAGCGGATCGCGTCTATGACGGGCTTTAATACCGCGCCCGCGGGCAGCAGAAGAAACCCGAATATCCCGCCCGTCAGCACAAACAGCAGAGTGAACACCAGCGCGGCGGTGAAGAACGGCAGTATCAGCGGCGACGTGAGCGGCGAGAGCACGGAAAAGCCGCCGAATATCAGCGCCGACGCGGGTATGGTGCAGTATGAAGCGCATACGCAGGTGATGACGGCACCGGCCGCGGGTATGACGGGTCTGTGCGCGGAGACCATTCTGCACAGGGCAGGGGAGACAACTCCGGCTCCGAAGGTGCCGCAGACCGACAGCAGAAGCCCCGCGTCGCGGCAGGCATAGGGCTCGGTGAGCAGTATCAGGGTAAGCGCGGCGCCGAGGGAGCTGAGCGTTGACCTCTCGCGGCGGAACAGCTCCGCGCCGTAGAAGAATATGAGCATTATGCCGCTTCGGCGCACCGAGGCGGTCATATTGAAGAACAGCATGAATACCGCTGTCAGGACTATGGCGGAAATGAAACGGACGATGCGGTTTCTTCCGAACGGCAGGGCTCCGAGCACCGACATCAGCACTATTACGATCAGCGACAGATGCATACCCGAAACGGCGGTGAAGTGCGAGAGCCCGCATCTGCGGATATCGGCGGAGAGGCTGTCCGGGAGCCTGCTCTTGTCGCCGAAGAACACTGCCAGCAGCAGTCCGCACGTATCTTTGCCGAGAACTGCGGAGACGGAGCAGCGCAGGTCTTCCGAGTATTCCGCAAGAGCGCCCGTGAGCGAGAAGCCGCCTTCCGTGAATTCGGTATTTTCCGCGTAGGCGCGCAGGAATATGCCGCGGGAGTAGTTGTAGCTGTCGTTGAAGGACGCTGTGCCGGTAAGACCGGAGAACGTGATATCGGCAGTCACGGTGCTGCCCGGTGATATGAAGGTGTTTGCCGAGTAGAACGAGAACTTCACGGGTATGCCGTCTGCGGTGCCGGAAGCGGTGATATATGCGTAGTCCCTGCCCGGACGCCCTGTGGAGAGCACCGACGCCGTGACCGGTACGGTGCGGTCTTTCAGTGAGGCCGTAGGCTCGATGAACGCGGCGGAGTATATGCCGTAGATAAGAAAAGCCGCCGCACACGCAGAGACTGCGAATGCCGCGGGGCGCTTCTTTGCGGCGAAGCCTGTGACAGCCGCCGCTGCCGCGAGGACTGCGCACACGATGAAAGACCGCATACTGCCGATGAACGAGGAAATGAAAAAGCACACGAACAGACTTATCCCGATGACCGCGAATCTGTTGTGTGCCATAATTTGCCTCCTTGATATTACCGATCGGATACCCGGGTAACGAAACGGGAAAACGAGAGGATCTGCTGTTCAGTTCAAGGTTTCTGCTATATGCCGTTCAGTGAATAATGAAAAATGAATAGTGAATAATGAAAAATACAGAAACGCCGCACGAGTTTTCTTCGCTTTAGCATTGTACACTTTTCATTATTCACTATTCATTATTCACTGAGCCGCTGCAAGGCGGCGTTTTTGGTTGCGGTGCAGGGATTTGAACCCCGGAAATGCCTGAGTCAGAGTCAGGTGCCTTACCGCTTGGCTACACCGCAGTATTATTCAATTCAGCTTTTCAATTTTAACACATAAGGCCTCATTTGTCAAGTGTTTTTTTGACATTTTTCTGATTTTTTGAAAAAAACAGTGTTTTTTTGTGATTTCTGTTGTAAAAATGCTTGTTTTATGTTAGAATATGGGTATGTTTTTATTATATACGGAGGGATACCATGAGCAGATACGACACATACGAAAGCCCTTTTTGCACACGATACGCCAGTGAGGAGATGCAGTATATCTTCTCGGCGCAGAAGAAGTTCTCCACTTTCCGCAGACTGTGGACAGCCCTTGCCAGAGCAGAGATGAAGCTCGGGCTCAATATCACCGAGGAGCAGGTGGCGGAGCTTGAGGCCAACATCGACAACATCGACTTCGCGGCTGCCGAAGCCCGTGAAAAGGAAGTGCGCCACGATGTAATGTCCCACGTCTACGCATACGGTCTCGTATGCCCGAAGGCAAAGGGCATCATCCACCTCGGCGCGACCTCGTGCTATGTGGGCGACAACACGGACGTCATAATCATGCGCGACGCGCTGAAGGTCATACACAGGAAGCTGGTCAATGTCATAGCCAATCTCGCGGAGTTCGCAGACAAGTATAAGTCCATGCCCTGCCTCGCCTACACCCACCTCCAGCCCGCGCAGCTCACCACCGTGGGCAAGCGCGCTACACTCTGGATGCAGGAGCTCCTCATGGATCTCGAGGAAATAGAATACAGGATAAAGAACCTGAAACTGCTGGGCCAGAAAGGCACCACAGGTACACAGGCCAGCTTCGTTGAGCTGTTCGGCGGCGACGGTGAGAAGATAAAGAAGCTCGAGCAGATGATCGCGGAGGAAATGGGATTTGAAAAATGCTTCGCGGTGAGCGGTCAGACATACCCGCGCAAGCTCGACTATCAGGTAGTTCAGGCACTTTCCGGACTTGCGGAGAGCTGCTCGAAGTTCAGCTGTGACATCAGACTGCTCCAGAACTTCAAGGAGATAGAGGAGCCCTTCGAGAAGAACCAGATCGGCTCGTCTGCAATGGCATACAAGCGCAACCCGATGCGCTCGGAGCGTATCACCGCGCTTTCGAGATACCTTATGATAGATGTGCTCAATCCTGCATTCACAGCGGGCACACAGTGGTTCGAGAGAACTCTCGACGACAGCGCGAACAAGCGTGTCGCAGTGGCGGAGGCGTTCCTTGCTGCCGACGCGATACTCAATATCA
Organism: uncultured Clostridia bacterium; assembly: GCA_947165805.1. Taxonomy (GTDB): domain Bacteria; phylum Bacillota; class Clostridia; order Oscillospirales; family Ruminococcaceae; genus Ruminiclostridium_E. Next base: position 1,546 of record CAMVBT010000089.1, on the reverse strand, counting down.
TGCTCAACGTTACCGGCGGACTCGTCGTATATGAAAAAGTCATCAGACAGCGAGTAATGAAGGAGCTGCCGTTCATGGCTACCGAGAATATAATCATGGATGCGGTGGAGAAGGGCGGCGACCGTCAGGAGCTTCACGAGCACATCAGACAGCACAGCATGGCAGCAGGCAGGATAGTCAAGGAAGAGGGCGGTGAAAACGACCTCGTTGACCGCATAGCCGCAGATCCGATATTCAAGATCACCAAGGAAGAGATACTTGCGACCCTTAAACCGGAGCATTTCACCGGCAGAGCTCCCGAACAGACTGCCGAATTCCTTGCGGAGTGCGTGAAGCCCGTGCTCGAAGCGAACAAGGGCGTTCTCGGCGAGAGATCGGAGCTTTCTGTCTGATTTTTGATAAAAATTAGCGTAAAACTCTTGACTTATTTCCGATTATGCACTATAATAATTAAGTATTTGCAAAAATTTCTATTTTTTCAAGAAAAGCAAAAGAAACGGAGTGAAAACACAAATTGAAGCAGGTCAAAAAACCGGTGTTTTTCATCGTGTTCATTCTGATCGCCGTGTTCACATACTTCGCGCTGGCAGGATTCAGCACATGGTACGGCGACATTGAAACGGTGCATATCCGCGGTGTCAAGGATATCCGCTGGGGTATCGATATCCGCGGCGGTGTGGACGTAACATTCACACCCTCTGCGGACGCGTCGAGCGTCAGCACCGAAGACCTTGACGCGGCACGCTCGATAATCGAGACCCGTATGGTCGAGAAAAACATCACAGACTATGAAATTTATGTGGATCAGAACAGCAGAAGGATAATCTGCCGCTTCCCGTGGCAGTCGGACGACGACAGCTTCGACCCCGAGCAGGCGGTCAAGGAGCTGGGCGAAACAGCCCTCCTTACCTTCCGCAAGGGCTACAGCGGCGATCTGACGAGCGGTCAGACGTATGAAGACCTCGAGGTCGTTCTTACGGGTACCGACGTTGCGAGAGCCTACGCAGCCTATGACACGAAGTCCGACGGAAGCCACGAATGGGCGGTATCCCTCGAACTCAACGAAAGCGGCAAGAAGGCGTTCGAGGACGCGACCAAGGAAGCATACGGCAACGGCAAGAGGATCTCTATCTGGATGGACGATATCGAGATATCCGCGCCGACAGTAAACGCGGTCATCTATGACGGCAAAGCCTCCATTTCGGGAAGCTTCGAGTCCGGCCCCGACGCAAAGGCTCTGGCGGACAAGATAAACGGCGGTTCACTGCCGTTCAAGCTCGTGACGGACAGCTTCAGCACTATCTCGCCTACGCTCGGAACGGGCGCGCGTGACGCTATGGCTATCGCGGGCGTTATCGCGTTCGCACTTATCTGCGTTCTTATTATAATAATGTACAAACTGCCCGGCGTCATGGCGGCAGTATCACTCGCGGGACAGGTAGCGGGTACATTCGCCGCTATCACAGGCTTCTTCGCCTTCAACGACAGCTTCACGATGACTATACCCGGTATCGCCGGTATCATTCTCGCGGTCGGCATGGGCGTT
>CAMVBT010000088.1 GCA_947165805.1 uncultured Clostridia bacterium | reverse complement strand
TTCGACAAGTCGTCACTGCCCGCGGAGAACAATGCGGATATCGCGCTGATCGCGGGAGGTTCCGCTCTTGGAGCCGTTGTGATCGTCGGTGCGGTGATAGCAGTCGTAAAGATAAAGAAGAGGAAATAATGATAAAAAGAATAAAAGTATTCCTCCTGTTGACGGTCGTGATCGCGAACCTCTGCGGCTGTTCGGCTGCGCCGGCAGCTGCGGAAGATCCGACTGTGATAGAGGGGTACGGCGAACCGGAGAAGCTCGGAAATGTGTATGCCGAGTGCTTCACGATATATGAGTACGAAAACGGCGACGCCATGATAACCACGAACGACGGCAAGGCATATCTCATAGCGGACAGCAAGCCCGCGGGACTTGCCCCGAACGTCACGGTGATACCTCACTCGCCCGGGCTCATCTACATGGCGGCAAGCGCCGTGATGTGCTTCTACGACGCGCTTGACAGGCTTCCGGATATACGCTTCTCTGCTATCGCTGAGAACGACTGGTACATCGAGAGCGCCCGCGACGCAATGAAGCGCGGCGATATCGTCTACGCGGGCAAGTACCGCGAGCCGGACTATGAACTGCTGCTCTCGCAGGGCTGTGACCTTTCGATACAGTCCACAATGTCGGAGCACGTCCCCAAGGTCTCCGAAAAGCTGAACGAGCTCGGCATACCCGTGTTCGTCGACCGTTCGAGTTATGAGCCGCACCCCCTCGGGCGCTGCGAATGGGTAAAGGTCTACGCACGTATAGCGGGCTGCCCGGAGCTCGGCGAAAAGCTTTTCAATGAGCAGAAGAAGCACTTCGACGAGCTCGGGGAAGTTCAGCCGAGCGGCAGGACCGCCGTGTTCTTCTACATAACCTCGTCCGGCAGGATAGTCACGCGCAAGGCGGGCGACTACATCACAAAGATGATAGAAATGGCTGGCGGGAAGAACGTGTTCGACTTCATCGGCGACGACAGCGCCATGTCCGCGGTGACGCTCGAACCGGAGAAATTCTGTATGCACGCCAAGGACGCGGACATCATCATCTACAACTGCAACATTTCCGGAGAGATACACAGCATAGCCGAGCTTACCGCGAAGAACGAGCTGCTGAAGGAGTTCAGGGCGGTAAAGAACGGCAATGTCTGGTGTACCGGGCGAAGCGTTTATCAGGACATAATGAAGACCGGCGATATCCTCACCGATATGCACACGGTATTTGCCGATACAGGCGGGGAGACCGTGTATCTGTACAAGATAAGTTAAGATGAAAAAACGGATAATTTTCTCATTTGCGCTGCTGCTCGCGCTGACTCTGATATTCATTGTAATGAGCATTACGGCGGGCAGCGCGGACATTTCGCCCTCGGAAGCGGTGAAGATACTGTTCGGCGGAGGCTCGGACGATACCTCGGAGCTGATACTGCTGAAGATACGGCTGCCGAGAACGCTGGCTTCCGCACTGCTCGGAGGGGCGCTGGCTCTTTCGGGCTATATGCTCCAGACGTATTTTCACAACCCGATAGCGGGGCCTTTCGTGCTCGGCATCTCGTCGGGAGCGCGGCTGACCGTCGCTATTGCCCTGATACTCGCGGCAAGGGGCGCAATACTGCTGAACTCGGCGCTGATGGCTGCGGCGGCGTTCGCGGGCGCGCTTATCGCTATGTCGGCGGTGCTTCTGATGTCGTCGAAAATACGCAGTATGTCGCTGCTCGTCGTGTGCGGAGTAATGATAGGCTACATCTGCACGGCGATAACCGACATCATCGTGAATTTCGCGGACGACTCGGATATCGTAAATCTGCGCGGCTGGTCGGTCGGGACATTCTCCGGCTTCAAGTCGGAATCTCTGATAGTATGCGCGGTCATAATCTTCGCGGCGCTGACGGCTGTATTCTTCATGTCAAAGCCGATAAGCGCCTATCAGCTCGGCGAGAGCTACGCCGTTGACATGGGCGTGAACATAAAGGCCGTGCGCATCGCGATGATACTGCTGTCAAGCCTGCTTTCCGGCTGCGTGGCAGCGTTCGCGGGGCCGGTCACGTTCGTGGGTATCGCGGTGCCGTTCCTTGTGAAGATGCTGTTCGGGACGGCAAAACCGCTCGTCATGATACCGGCGTGCTTCCTCGGGGGCGGGGTGTTCTGCATAATCAGCGACATAATCGCGCGGACAGTCATATCTCCGTCGGAGCTCGGCATCAGCACGGTCACGTCGGTACTCGGCGCTCCGGTGGTGCTGATGATAATGTTAAGGAAGAACAAAGAACGTGTTAGAGATTAAACATTTATGCGCGGGCTACGGCAAGCGTGAGATAGCGCACGACATATCGTTCACCGTGAGCGGCGGCGAGATACTGACCTTTATCGGGCAGAACGGCTCCGGCAAATCGACGCTTTTAAAAACGCTCGCGGGGCAGATACCGCCGCTGTCGGGGGAAATGCTGATAGAAGGCATGAGTGTGTCCGGAATGAGCAGGAACGATCTCGCGAAGTGCGTTTCCGCGATGCTCACCGACCGCCCCAAGACCGATATGATGACCTGCCGGGACGTTATCGAAACGGGAAGATACCCGTACACCGGGACGTTCGGGCTGCTCGGAGACGCGGACAGAAAAGCGGTCGCGGAGGCTATGCGGCTCACCGATACCGCGGAGCTCGCGGACTGCTTCTTCACCGAGATAAGCGACGGTCAGAAGCAGCGTGTGATGCTCGCACGCGCGGTCTGCCGCGAACCGAAGATACTGCTGCTCGACGAGCCGACCTCATTCCTCGACATACACTACAAGCTGACGTTTCTCGAAATGCTTGACAGACTGCGGCATGAGCGGAATATCGCAGTCGTTATGTCCCTGCACGAAACGGAGCTTGCCGGGAAGATATCGGACACCGTTCTGCTGCTGAAAAAAGGCTGCTGCACGGGAATGGGAAAGCCATCGGAGCTGCTTGACCGGAAGACGCTCACCGACCATTTCGACATATCGGACGAGCTTTACGAAAAATATCACGGATAAAACAGAAAACTGTTTTACATAAAAAGAAAAAATCAGGAGGCAACAAAATGAAACTGAAAAAGATCATGGCCACAGCGCTCGGCACCGCGGTATGCGCGCTTGCGCTGGCAGGCTGCGGCGGGAAAACCCCCGCGTCAACGACAACGGCGGCAGCTACCGCGGCGCCGGAAACCACGACCACAACGGAAGCGCCCGCGGAGGACGATACCGTTTCCGCGGACAAGCCCGTAATCCTCACGGTGAGCTTCGGCACAAGCTACAACGACAGCCGCGACAAAACGATCGGCGGCATCGAGAATGCGATACAGGCGGCAAATCCGGACTATGAAGTCCGCCGCGCGTTCACGAGCCAGATAATTATTGACAAGCTCAAAGACCGCGACAACCTCGTTATCGACAACGTTGAGGAGGCTTTCGCGCGCCTCGAAGCAGACGGCGTGAAAGACCTGACTGTTCAGCCGACGCACGTTATGAGCGGCTTTGAATACGACGATCTTATGGAAGTCGTAAGGGCGAACGCTGACAAGTTCGACAGCGTAAAGGTCGGAGCTCCGCTTCTCACAAGCGACGACGATTACACGAATGTCATCGACGCGATAACAGCCGCTACTTCCGAGTATGACGACGGCAATACGGCTATCGTATTCATGGGACACGGCACGGAGCACACCTCCAACGCTACTTATGCAAAACTCCAGTGCAAACTCACCGACGCTGGCAAGAAGAATTACTATATCGGAACGGTGGAAGCCGAGCCCTCGCTCGACGACGTAGTTGCGGCAGTCAAGGCAGGCGGCTATAAGCGCGTAGTCCTCGAACCGCTCATGGTAGTCGCGGGCGACCACGCAAACAACGATATGGCGGGCGACGAGGACGATTCGTGGAAGACTGTCCTCACAAACGAGGGCTTCGAGGTGATAACTCTTATCCGCGGTCTCGGAGAGCTCGACGCGATACAGAAGATGTATGTTGACCATGTGAAGAACGCTGCCGCGCTTTCGGACGCGTCCGCTCCTGCCGACGGTGAATACAGCATTTCCGCAGAGACCGACGGCTCTATGTTCAAAATAGTTGACTGCAAGCTCACAGCCGCCGACGGCAAGATGACCGCCGTGATAACACTCAGCGGCTCGGGCTTCAGCAATCTCTACATGGGCACAGCGGAGGAAGCCGAGAAAGCCGGCGAGAGCGAGTGGATAACCTTCACCGAAAACTCCGAGGGACAGCACGTCTTTACTGTCCCCGTAGAGGCGCTCGACACGCCGATAAAGTGCGCCGCGCAGAGTGCGAAGAAGTCAACATGGTATGACCATGAGATCACGTTCAAATCTGACAGCATAGCATAAATATGTTAAACGAATTTGTCTACCGCAGAGGAAAACTGCTCCGCTGCGGCTATACCACGGGTTCGTGCGCCGCCGCAGCCGCAAAGGCTGCGGCAGTCTGCGTATTATCGGGAGAAAAACCGGGCAGTGTCACGCTGCCGACGCCGAAAGGCATAACACTGACTCTCGATGTCGCGGAGGCCGAGACAACGGACTGTTACGCGAAATGCGCGGTCAGAAAGGACAGCGGCGACGACCCGGATATCACAAACGGGATACTTGTTTACGCAGCGGTGACCAAGACGGAAAACGGCATCACGATAACCGGAGGCGAGGGCATCGGAAGAGTCACGAAAGCCGGACTTGACCAGCCTGTCGGGGAGTGGGCGATAAATTCCGTCCCGCGGAAAATGATAACGGAAGCGGTCTCGGAGGCCGCAAAGGAATACGGCTATACAGGCGGCTTCACAGTCGAGATAAGTATTCCCGGCGGCGCGGAGCTCGCGAAAAAAACGTATAATCCCCGCCTCGGGATAGAGGGCGGGATCTCCGTTATCGGAACGAGCGGTATCATCGAGCCTATGAGCAATGCCGCGCTTGTCGATACGATACGCACGGAGCTCAATATGAGAAAAGCCGAAGGACACGAAAATGTGTTCTTCACCCTCGGGAATTACGGCGAAAATTTCATCGCGCGGGAAATGCCGTTCGATGTTGAAAAGAGCGTCAAGTGCAGCAACTTCATCGGCGACGCTGTTGACATCGCGCTTGAGCTCGGCTTCCGCGGGATACTGATAATAGGACATATAGGAAAGCTCGTCAAGCTCGGCGCAGGGATAATGAACACCCATTCCGCGCAGGCCGACGGGCGGATGTACGTGCTCGTCACCTGCGGAGTCCTCGCGGGCGCGGAACTGCCGGTGCTGCAAAAGCTGCCGGACTGCGCGACCGTTGACGCGGCGCTGGGTATCCTCGCCGAAGCGGGGTATATGCGGCAGACGCTCGATATCCTCGCCGGGCGCGCGGGATACTACCTTGAAGCAAAGGTCAAGGGAGCGGCAAAGACCGCGGCTGTGATGTTCTCCGACAAGCACGGCGTAGTTGTGAAAACAGCGGACGCGGACGAAATGATAAAAACGATAAAGGACGAATATAATGGTTGATTTTGTGGGAGCGGGCTGCGGCGCGGCAGACCTCATAACGGTGCGCGGAATGAGGCTTCTGCAGAACGCGGACGTGATAATATACGCGGGCTCGCTCGTCAGTGACGAGCTTCTGAAATACGCGAAGGACAGCTGCGAGATACACAACAGCGCGGAAATGTCGCTTGAGGAAATTATTGATACCATACAGGCAGCCGAGCTCGCCGGCAAACATACTGTACGGCTCCAGACCGGCGATCTTTCGCTTTACGGCGCTCTGCGCGAGCAGACGGACAGACTTGATGAACTCGGGACAGAGTACCGGATAACCCCGGGCGTAAGCTCGATGTTCGGGGCAGCCGCAGCGCTCAGAGCCGAATATACGCTGCCCGGAGTCTCGCAGACCGTCATTGTCACACGAATGGCGGGACGCACGGAGGTGCCGGGCTCCGAGAGCATAGAAAGCCTTGCGGCTCACGGCGCGACAATGGTGATATTCCTCAGCGCGGGAATGACCGCGGAGCTGTCGGAACGGCTGATAAAGGGAGGCTGCCCGCCCGAAACGCCCGCCGCGATAGTGTACAAGGCGACATGGCCGGACGAGAGAGTGCTTCGCTGCACAGTCGGGACTCTTCACGAAACGGCGAGCATCTGTGGCATAAAAAAGACCGCGCTCATCATCGTCGGACGTGTCCTCGGCAGCGGATATGAGCTGTCGAAGCTGTATGACAAGACATTTGAGACAGGATTCAGAAAGGCGGAAAAATGAAAACTGCAGTAATCTCATTCACCGGCAGCGGCAGGGAGCTTTCGGCGCGCATAGCTGTCGGAATGTCCGACGTGACGCGGTTCTGCTTTCACAAGCACACCGATGAGAACGCCGAAACATTTACGGAATTGTCGGCTCTTATCCCGGCCATTTTCGGCAGATTCGGAGCACTCATTTTCGTGAGCTCGGTGGGCATAGCTGTCCGCGCTGTCGCGGCGCATCTCTGCTCCAAGATCACCGACCCTGCGGTCGTCGCGGTCGATGACAGCGGGAAATTCGCGGTCTCGGTGCTCTCGGGGCATCTCGGCGGTGCGAATGAGCTTACCCGGAGGGTCGCGGAGACAGTCGGCGCGGTGCCTGTGATAACGACAGCCACCGACTCACGCGGGCTGTTCTCGCCCGATATGTTCGCGAAAGCGAACGACCTTGTGATATGCGATATGGACGCCGCAAAAACGGTAGCGGCGGCTATCGTGAACGGCGGCAGAGTGGGGTCACGCTGTGATTATCCGCACTCGCTGCTGCCGTTCGAGCTTACCGGGGGCGCGGACTGCGGGATCGGCATCTGCGTTTCGGGAAACGCGGAGGACAAGCCGTTCGGGACTACACTGAACCTGCTGCCGAAAGACCTGATCGTCGGGATAGGCTGCAAGAAAGGCATCTCCGCGAACGAAATAACGGCGCACGTCATGAACGTCTTTTCGGAAAACCGTCTCGATATCCGACGGCTGGCTGGAGCCGCGACCATTGATATAAAGTCCGACGAGCCGGGACTTCTGAAATTCTGCGAGCGCTTCGGACTGCCGCTGAGGACGTTTTCGGCGGACGAGCTCATGAACGTCCGCGGCGAATTTTCCCACTCGGATTTTGTCGAAAAGACGACAGGCACGGACAACGTCTGCGAACGCGCTTCGGTATGCGCGGGAGGTTCTCTCATCGTCAGAAAGACCTCCGGGAACGGCATCACCGCGGCAGTCTCGGAGCTGCCGGTGTATATAGACTTTGAAAGGAATGACCGCTAATGCTTTACATAGTCGGCATCGGAAGCGGCTCGCCGGACGGAATGACAGGCGAAGCCGCAAATGCGATAAACAAGAGCGCTCTGATCGTCGGATACACGGTCTACTGCGAGCTCCTGCGGCCTGTATTTCCGGATAAAAACTACTGGACTACGGGAATGAGGCAGGAGAAGGAGCGCGTCATTTTCGCGCTCGAACAGGCGGCCTGCGGGCTTGACACGGCGCTCGTATGCAGCGGCGACGCGGGAGTTTACGGAATGGCGGCTCTCGCGTATGAGCTTGCCGAAAACTATCCCGGCACGAAGATAAAGGTGATAGCGGGAGTTACCGCAGCTCTTTCGGGAGCGGCGCTGCTCGGTTCTCCGCTGACCAACGATCTCGCGGTCGTCAGCCTGTCCGACCTTCTGACACCGTGGGAGGTCATCGAAAAGCGGCTTGAGGGCGCGGCTGCGGGAGACTTCGTGATAGCGCTCTACAATCCCATGTCTCACAAGCGCACGGATAATCTGCGCAAGGCGTGTGAGATCGTTCTGAAATACCGCGCGGAAGATGTGCCGTGCGGGACAGCGTCAAACATCGGGCGCGAGGGCGAAAGCTGTAAAATTCTGACGCTCGGGGAGCTGAAAGATGCCGTTGTCGATATGTTCACCACCGTATTTATCGGCAATTCCGTTACCCGTGTCATCGGCGGAAAACTCGTCACTCCGAGAGGTTACAGGCTATGAAATTACTGATATTCGGAGGGACCACCGAGGGGCGCGAACTGTCGGAGTGGTGCGCCGGGAAAGGGATCCGCACAGATGTTTCGGTGACAACCGATTACGGCGCACGGCTCCTCGGGAGCAGTGAATTTCTCAATATCTTCACGGGAAAACTCGACCGCAGTGAAATGAAAACACTGATCGCGTCGGGAAATTACGAGGCCGTTATCGACGCGACCCACCCCTATGCGACCGAGGCTACCGCGAATATACGTTCGGCCTGTGAAGCCCTGAATGTGCGCTGCCACAGACTTCTGCGGAGTCCGGAAAAACTGTCGGGACAGTGCGCGGACAGCCTTGCGGAGCTTGTTGACTTGCTGGATAAAAACGATAAGATCATACTCAGCACACTCGGGAGCAAGGAGCTCCCCGAGCTCGCGAAGGTGCGCGATACCGGCAGGATATGGCTGCGCGTCCTGCCCGCCGGCGTAACAGAAGAGATGTGTGCTTCATTCGGATTCGACAGGGTGCATATCATCGTCGGAAAGGGTCCGTTCACCGTTGAAGAAAACATCGCGCATATCAAACAAAGCGGCGCGCAGATACTTGTCACAAAGGAGAGCGGCGCGGCAGGCGGATATCCCGAAAAGATCGAGGCGGCGCGCATCTGCGGCATTGAAACGATCACTATA
>CAMVBT010000087.1 GCA_947165805.1 uncultured Clostridia bacterium | reverse complement strand
TCATAAGGCGCGGCAGAATGAAGATGTCGAACAGCATACGATACCGCTTTTTGTCAAAGTATAGCTTGATGACATTGTCCGCTACGATAGCAGTGAAGCGCTTCCGCAACACCTCGGTAGGGAAATCCTCGGAGTAAGCGGTCGGAGCATACGTTCCTGCCAGCACTTTGGCGATACGATCCCAATGATCCTTTATGTATTTTTCGACAGTCTGATACAGCTTCGCTTCCTTTTCATTGTACTCGGACGGGTCGCGCACGGGCATCTTCGTGAAATCTTCAGCCCATAACAGCTCTCGCAGCTTTTCGGGAGTGATCTCTCCGTCGTATGGTTCTTTCTTCGGCATATTGACCTCCCGTAAACATTTTTATCATTATATCATATCCTGAGCATTTTTTCAAGGGTGAAAACATAACTGTTCCAAATTCGGAACAGTTATACCCAGCGTCGTATTCTACGACAGCTATCGCAAGATATAAAAATGACGGGAGCGAATCCCGTCATCCGAAGTATCCAATTTTGTTTCCGTTGCAGTACATCTCATAGTTGACTGAGCCTTCTCCACTGCCGCCCTCATTGAACACCCAGCCGAAGCCTATACAGTAGATGTAGTCTCCGCTCGTCTGTCCGTTTGTACTTGCTCAGAACAGCGGAAAATACAATACATATCAGAACTCCTGTGATACCCATTACAAAGAACAGCATGGCTGCTCCGGAACCCTTGACTTCGCCGAACAACGCTGTTAGAAATGGGGAATTACTGCTGCTCATGAATGGCTCGAATACTTCATCTGACTTTGCTCCTTTGATATTATTTTATCCAAAATGTAAAGTCCGAGGACTTCAGCAGTCAGGCTGTTCCTCCATGCGGCCTCCTCAGACCATTCATGGAGCTGTATCAATGGTGAGCATCATATCGCTTCTCCTTTTCGTTATCTATTTTTAACAAATTATATCATAATGTTAAAAGTGTCAATCGTTAATTCACATTATTACATCACAAAACAGCCGTTGGGTATCACTAAGCATAAACTGCAAATGGACGCGACAATACCGATTATGTTTATAATGAGGCTCGCCGTGATCTTATGATCTGATTTATTTTTTATTGTTCTTATCAGCCCGACAGTCCCGACTGCCGCACCCGGAATAAATCCGATTGCAAGAACAGTAATATCGGTGTGGGATAATTCAATAATCATAGTCAGAATAAATACCGTCAATACATATGTTGCTGTTGCCGCCAACAGCACGGTATCATTATTCGTTTTTAATGTCATAAACAAGAGAATGACTATTCCAAGAATTAAGATTACAATCTCAACGATCTCAACGGGCGATGTCCCTATGGGTATTCCGACTATTAACAAAGATGACAGTATCGAAATGATACCGATAATTATTCCCTTGATATATGTTTTCATATTATTCGTCCCCTTTCATATCGGCAATTCCACTGAGTATAGTCCTCAATGCAAAATCAAATGAGTCATCAAGCGGCACGGGATAGTTGCTGCCAACGTGGACTTCAATAGTGGAAAAGCCTTGCAGAAAAGCCCTTATCATACGCACGGTATGCACCTTCTGTTCATCAGTCATCTCATAAGAGCTGAGTGAGCGGTATATGATATCTACCGAACCCGCTGAGGCTTGCTGATGCTCCTCCGACTGATACATATTGTACCACTGCATAGCTTCAAATAAGCCCTTGTGTTCCGATACAAATTTCCTGTAAGTATGGCAGAGAGCAATAACGGCATCGTCCTTTGCTTTGCCGATAACGGCTTTTGTGATCTCCCCGTCAAGCATCCTCCAGCCGTACAGCATAAGCTCTTTATTAAGCTCGTCAAGCCCTCCGTTGAAATGCTTATATAGCGAAGGCGGCTTTATCCCAAGCTCATCAGCGAGAGCTTTCAGCGTCAACTCAGCAAGACCTTTCTCATCTGCCATTTTTGCTGCAATTATAATGATCTTCTCTTTGCTCAGCCCGGCTTTCATAGCGCTACTCCTTTCCACAATAATGCTAATTGCATTAGCTATTATATCACAATAGTTCTCTATTGTCAATATGTTTCAGACATAAATATTTGAAAACGCAAAAGCCTTATCCTTAATTATATGGGATAAGGCTTATATTATATCGGTGTTTATTTAACCGGTTTCTTCAGATCGCCGTATCACGAATGAGAATCACAAACTGATTTGAAATCTGCACCTTCTCTCCCCAAGAAACAGCACCTTTCCGCCCTTCGGCATAGGTATCTGCGGTCTCGCGTCTTTGTTGTGTGTAGTATAGATCATCTCGCCGAATTTGTTATAGACATATACCGCGCTGTTTTCGGGTCTTGTCACCGCAACGGAGCTGTTCGCAATGCTGTCGGAGATATTGAACCACGCAGCATCGTCCGTGATCGTAACGGTCTTGACGGAGACGTCGAACACGGGGATTCTGTCCTCTATGATATATCTCTGTGCATTGTTGAGATCAAGCGCCGCAATACCGTTCCCGTCCTTTTCGAGAGTGATATCGAACATATCCCTGCTCGATGATGACGGTATATTTTTGAACGAGGTGAGGTGCTCCGCATCGGACATTTTCAGTATGTATTCACCGATACTTGCGCTGACGAATACATACCCTTTCAGCTTGTCGATCACATACAGCCGCGTAACACCGTTGCTGTCATAGCTTGTGGAAGAATACTTGTCGCCGCAAAGGAGAAGCGCCTTACCCTCGACAGCCTTGTACCCGTTTATCACATCGTCACTTACTGTATTTTCTTCTATTTTCTGTCCGGCGTAGTTTTTTACATCGAAAGTGCCGAGACCGGGATAAACTATTCCCGCAGCCATTTTTAAAAATGTCCCGTCCGCGTTTTCCTCAAACGAAATACGCGAGTATCCCGCCGCGAGCCGGGTATCGGCTCCGCTTTCCGCGACCTCGTATGCAAGCTCAGCGAAATCGCCGTCGGTCGTGAACAGATAGTCCGTGCAGGTCGTCCTGCGGTACGTGGTCTCCTCGATGTGCATATACCTGTTTTCAGGGAATGAAACATTGTACAGCGTATCACCCATACCCATAACATTCACGACATACCAGCCCGCAAATTTTTCGTATTCCTGCGGTATCTCTGTAACGGTCGTGCAATCAGTTTCCGGTATATCGGAAACAGTCACGCCTTTTTCTTGTAAAGCTATATCCATGAGCGACTGCGCGATCAGGTCGTTGTATGTGCTGCTGCCGCCGCAGGAGAGCACGGAAACACTTATCTGCTCATCGGGAGCGGTAAGCAGGTAAGCGTGATCCATAGACACATCGCCGCCCTTGCCGGAAATTTTTATCCCTTGTTCTGCATAGCGCGGAATCTCTGCGTAGTCCCAGCCGAGACCGTTCATGTCACAGTATTCCTTGTCCGTCCAGCGGGTTGACATTTCAGTTTTTGCGCTTTCGGAAAGAAGCGTGTTATCGCCCGTGAAGAACGAAGTTCCGAACAGCGCGTTATCCGAAGCCGAGGCAAATATTCCGCCCGTACCGAAGCCCATTTCATAAGCCGTATCGAGCCGCACATTATCAGCTTTTATTGAAGGCACGATATGTTCATTTCCGAACATATCGGCGGCAGTTCCCGTCATATCGAGTCCGAGCCTGTCCGAAATATTCTCTTTTATGTATTCGGTGTAGGTCATACCGCTCACGTTCTCAACTATCATTTCGAGCAGCTCAAAACCGTCGTTGCAGTACGCCGCAAATTTGCCGGGGTCGGCTTTGAGACGCTGGGACGAAAGGTTCTCCACAGCATTATCGTGAGCGTACATATCGTTGTCGTTGTATAGCTCGCTGTTTCTCCTTGTCGAGCCCATAAGTCCCGATGTATGGTTCATAAGCATACGCACGGTTATGTCCCTGTATCTCTCGTCCGCCAGTCTGAAACCGGGAATGTACTCCGTCACCGGCTTGTCGATATCTATTTTCCCCTCGTCGGCAAGCTGCATTACCGCGGCGGAAACATACACCTTGCTGACTGAAGCTATACAGTAAATGTACTCGCTGTCTGAGGAACGAACAGCCGTAGCTTTCGCATTGTTACCCGCCGCAGCATTTTCAGCCGATGCAAGAGAGCTTGCGGCAAGCATTGTAAGCGCTGTTGCAGCAGCGGCGATTTTCTTTATATTCTTCATAATTCTTCCCCCCTTATTCGGTCATAAGCTCGGTCACGGATATCTTCTTTACCTTGCCGGCGCAGATGTAAGTCACGACATAGCAGAATACCGCAAGTACTGCGCTCATAGCTATAGTCACGTGAACACTGATATTCCCGATAACGCCGAACATCGTCATCCAGAACCAGCTATATACAAACTTTGTCAGCACCGCGGCGATTACCACAGAAACTATCGTCACCGGCATTGTTTTGAGCGCCAGCTGCTTCATAAGGTCTTTTGAGGAATATCCTAAACCCTTCATTATGCCGAGGCTTCTTCTCTGCCGCTTTACCGTCATTGAAACAATGAGCCAGAGCATCACCGCCACAACGACCGCTATAATAAGCGCCAGCACGGGCATTGCGACCTGTGTTACAGACGCGATCGATCCCATTTGCTGTTTTGCGAGGCTCATGAGCGAGGAAACTTCTTTTATCACAAAGCCTCTGCTGTTGCCCTTTATCAGCTGATTGCCGACGACAATCGCGTAATCCGCGTTAGTTACCCCATAGTATGAAAGAAGTGTCGCGAGCTTCCGGTCGGCAGCCGAACGTATGCGTTCTTCGAGCGTGCCGCCGGTGATCTCCGCGTTTATGCTGTCCTTGACGCTCTTGCCGAATTTTTCGTACAGGCGCTGTTCAAATGTCTCCTGCGACACGCCGTCCGCGAGATACACCGAAAGACCTGAAGGTCTGGCATTGAACTCCGTGCGGAGATAGCCGTCTTTCGTGAGATAAATGCTCATTCCGTTGAACATCATAGAGCTTGTCACACCTGTGACGATGTACTTGTTTTCAATGCCGTTCCCTTCGAGTATGACGCTGTCGCCTATATCAAGACCTTCCTTCTCGCACCTTGCGACGGTTACCATTATCTCATTGTCATGCTCCGGAAATCGCCCTCTTGTAAGGAAAATGTTCTCCGAGCCGCGGAAATCGTCAAAGACGTGCACAACCGCCTTATTTTCCGAGCCCTTGACCGGAATGCTGTCCATAAGTCCCCCCGCATAGGAAACGAACACCTTTCTCACTTCGGGCATTCCGGCTATCTCGTCCCTTACGGCGTAAGAGTCAACGCCGTTCATCAGCGTAACATCAACTGTGATGTCCTTTCCGGTAAGAGATATAAGTCCGCCGATGCCGTCCTTGAAGAAGTAAGCGCAGTTCATACAGAACAGTATAGCAATGCCCGAAATTATCACACACAGCATTATGCCGAGAGAAGACTTCATATCGCCGATAAAGCTCTTTATCGCAAGCGCAAGATTGATACCGCCCTTAGACTTTTCGAGGGGGAGAACATTCCTGCCGAAATGATGTGTTTCTATGCCTTTGCGAAGTGCAACGACCGGCGGGTATTTGCGAACCTTGGCCGCCTTTATCAGCGCTATCACGATCACAAGCGCAGCTACCGGCAATACCGCGATAAGCAGACCTGCAATATCAACAGAACCGTTCAACGTGCGCCCCATCATCTTCTGCACGCCGATGTTTATTAACGGGTCTGTGAGCAGCGCTATGATTCCGCCGAGAACGGAGCCGATACCGCCGCAGATCAGATACTCGCCGACATACGAGAGCGATATTTCGCGGGCTCTGTAACCGAGCGCTTCAAGCACGCCTATTTGCTGCATCTGATTCGCGATATCGTCCGATATCCTGTGGGTTATAACAAAGAGTGCCGACAGCATCGTTATCGCCGCGAAAAATGCTATAAAGTACAGATACATATTCAGGAACTGAAGCACAGATCCTTTTTCGCCGTCAAAGCTGAAATTGTTTGAATTACTGTCGATGTTTTCATACGAACTTTCCGCACACCGCCGGATAAGATCCGCGAAGCTGAACTTTTCTTCACAGTCAAAATAAAGTGCGGTGTATTTGCCGTCGCCCCCGTCATTCAGGAACATTCCGAGCATAGCGTAATCACTGTCGGACACCACGCACTTGTAGCCGTTTCCGCCGGATGTCATCAGCCCGCTTTCATAAAAGCCCGCGATCTTAAAATCGTGGTGTACGCCGTCAAGGAGTATCGTGAAGGTATCACCGGGCTTGTAATCATCGGTGATATTTAAAGATACCGGAAGCCAAATAGGGTGATCGAGCTTTATGATCTCGTCATCGGGAAGCTGTTCCCGCTTTACAAAATATTCTATTTTTCTCTCTGTCTTTTCGGTCATGAATATAAAGCTGTAGGAAAGAATTTCGCCGTCCCTTTCCACCTCTTTTGCAAGCGCGGCTGTCAGCTCCACCTCAGTGACATCGTGAACGCCGGGCATATTTTCAAGTATCGTGCGGTATTCGTCGCGGTAGTGTTCGTACTTGACAGCAGCACAGTAATGGGGTGAGCCCGAGACAGCAAAGCTCTCGTCAAAGCTGTCGCTGATCTTTGTCAGGTTCATCATGAATACAGAGAACATGAGCGTTGTTATCATTGTGAGAAAAGCGATAGCGGTCGCTTCTTTTCTGTTCTTTTTCAGATTGAACAGAGATAATCTTAATATTTTCATATTCTCACCCCATTACCAGCCCATTGTTTCGAGAAATGCCGCAAGCCCCGCACGGCGCTCCTGCTTGTCGTTCTCGCCATAGGGCAGCATACGGTAGTCGCCCACGATACCGCCGTCGCGCAGATACAGGACTCTTGTTCCGCGAAGTGCTGTCTTCATATCATGCGTTACCATAACGATGCTCTGACCGTTTTTATGTATCTCAGTGAAGATATCGAGTACATCACGGCTTGACGCGGAGTTGAGAGCGCCGGTAGGCTCGTCTGCAAAGAGTATCTTAGGGTCGTTGATTATCGCCCTCACGATGCCCACACGCTGCGCCTCGCCGCCGGAAAGCTGATTGGGATATTTCTTCCAGTCGTCCTCATTCAGCCCGACTTTTTTGAGAAGCGTCTTTGTCTTGTTCACAAGCCCGGAGCTGTTCTTCTGCACTATCAGCGCGGCGGTGAGAACATTGTCGAGCACTGTCTGATTTTCGAGCAGATATACGCTCTGGAACACGAAACCGCAGTTCCCGCGGCGGAATACCGCCAGCTGATCGTTAGAGTAGTCCTGTATCTCGGTATCGCCGAACAGCACCTTTCCGAGCGTCGGCTTATCCATACCCGAAAGCGCATACAGCAGTGTGGATTTTCCCGAGCCCGACGAGCCCATTATTACCGTAAGGTCGCCTTCGATAATATCAAGATCGAGATTTTTGATAACGTGCTGCTGTGTGCCGCCGTTTGAAAAAGATTTGCAGAGTTTTTCTGTTCTTAAAATAGAAGAAGCCATGTATAACATCCTTTCCCGCAGTTTTCTGCCGTTCTAAGGATATTATACATGACTTCCGGAATTATTTCCATAAAAAATTCTTGTGAAATTCTTAAATTTTTCTTAACTGAGGGGAATTACAAGAGTTATAGCCAGTCCGTCACCGTTGCTTTCCGCGATAAGATCGCCGTTCATTTTCTGCATAAGTGTCTTTGCTATGTACAGTCCGAGACCGTTGCCGTCCGTGCCGCTGTCCGTCCACTGTCTGCCACGGTAGAATTTGTTTGTGATAAGGTCGAGCTCATCGACGGGAACGCCTTGCCCGTGATCCCGTATTCGCATTTCAAGAAAGCCCTCGGACAGCCCGTAACCTATCTCTATCACGGTATTTGCGTATTTGTAGGAATTAGAGATGATATTACCGATGACCTGTGACATACGCTTCGTGTCGATATGCACGATAACGGTGGGGACTTCGCCCATGACCGCGAGTTTCCTGTCGTCGCAGCTTTTAACAATGTCAGCAAGTACAGCCGCATTTTCGTCACAGCAGTTCACCTTGAATTCTCCGAGGTCGTCCAGCGTTGAAGCGAACAAGTCGCTTACGAGCACATCTATCTGTTCCGCCTTTTTCAGTATGCCCTCAGCATCCTCGGACATTTTCTCCATATCGTCCTTTACAAATATTATCTCATTTTCTGCGGTCTCCGACTTCACCGAAAGCCGCATTTGCAGCAGTTCCGCCGCGAGCTTTATCCCCGTGACCGGAGTTTTCAGATCGTGGCTCAGCGCCGCGACAAGCTCCCTCTCCTTCTTCTGCAATTCCAGCTCCCGCTTCCTTGACTCCGAAAGCTCCTCGCGCATAATATCGAAGCTCTCCGAGAACGCACCGAAGATGTTGTCCCTGTCCATTTCAAGCGGCTCGTCGAGCCTGCCCGCGGCAACGTTCCCCGCGAATTTCTTCATTTTTATGAAAGGCGTGATGATGTTCCTTTTTATATATACGCCAAAAACGATCATACCGATAAGTATGACAGCGCAGCATATACATACGCCTGCGATAAACCGGACACGCAGCGTTCTGTAGCCGTTTGTCCCGTCATCGAGCAGTATAACGCTGCCCCACACGCTGCCGCCGTCCGTGAGATAACGATACGGATAACGCTGCATTATCGCAGCTTCGACCGACAGCTTTTCAATATCTTTATCGGTATGCGCGTACAGCACATT
>CAMVBT010000086.1 GCA_947165805.1 uncultured Clostridia bacterium | reverse complement strand
GAAGCTGCCCAAAGTGCCGCAAGGACGCGGCACATCATAGCAGCTTCCAAAGAAAAGGGGGTTCCCTTCCTCACACTCTCCCTCTTTCCCCCGGGCTCGAGCGAAGCGACTTCTTGTTCCCGTTCTCGAGCGTATGCGACCAATAGAAAAAAGCCGCCTTCGGTATTCCGGAAACGGCTTTATTTTGTGGTGCCTGTTGCTTTCATGAAATACTCAAATCCGTTCTGTACCAGATCGTAGGTCTCGTAGCTGACGCCGGGCATATTCCTGCGGCCTCCGAGCTCTGTCTCGGTGTCTCCGAAGCCCTCCTCGAACGCGCTGCGGAGCTCGGGGAACTGTGACATATCGCCGGCTGTCAGCTCCTCCGCGAAGCCGAGTATGCGGTACGCGGTATTCTCCGCGTTCCAGTAGCTTGCGTCGAGTTCTTCATCACTTACAGTGCCGAGTATCTCATCGAGCTCGCGCTCGGCAGATGTCTTGCGGCTGTCGTCTACCTGACCCCTGACCGTCTGCTTCACGAAGTCCTTCATTATCGCCGTGAGCGGGCGTTCTTCCACTGCCTGCTCCGGGGCGGGAGGCTCGTCATTTATCCTTGCTTCTTCTTCCTTTTTGCGTTCGTCGCGTTCACGCGCCTGCTGCACAGCATCGTCGCTGTCGGGCATCGTGCTTGTGTTGGTATTGTTGCTGCGGTTATCCGTTACTGTAGCCTTTGTGTACGCCTGTGTGAAGGTCGCGCCCGACTGCACGAATTTGTCGGTATTGTCCGCTGCCAGTGTCGATGTTTTCTTTTCGGATATCTGCTCGCTGGATTTGGGTGCGGTGGCATTAGTCATCGCGGAAAACTCCATTACTCTTCCGACGCTGAGCATTCAACCACCTCATTTCTTCATTCCTGTGAGCTGTCTTCCGGTTCCTTACTATTAATATCGTCAGGATCGCCGGAAACTTTAGCGTTTTCCGGTAATTTTTTTTGTCTGTAAGCCCAGAATTTATTTATCACGAAATTTATCGGCACTGTCACGAAAATATTGATCACAGGCGCTATGATCTGCGAAAGATCGCCGGAGGTGAACTGCTTCGGAGCAATGCCGACAACGCCTATGCAAGCATTTATGATATCTCCCGTGAACATAAAATACTGCCCTATGTCAGTGAGGTCTATCCACACCCAGAGCAGTATCTGATTGAGAAAGAAACCAAGCAGATACGAGGCGTAGGTCTTTAAAAGCACCTGCCACCACACACGCTTCTGCTTGGTATCGTCCTCTTTGAAAACGAACCTGCTGCCCCAGAAATAGGCGTTGAGAACACTGACAAAAAATCCGATCGCGTTCGCTATGAGGTACTGCACCCCAAGCGACACGAATATCAGATATATGATGTAGTTCACCGCCGTATTTGAGACACCGACAAGTCCGAACTTGATGAACTGAATGAATGAAGAGCGCTTTCCCGTTTCCATTATCTTACTTTCGAGATTATCTCTTCCGCGATCTTTTCGAGCGGGAGCTGCTTCATTACCGCGCCGATCTTGAAAGCCACTCCGGGCATACCGTAAACCACGCAGGTCTGTTCGTTCTGACCTATTGTATAGGCTCCGGCCTTGCGCATCTTCAGCAGACCCTCGGCTCCGTCGGCTCCCATTCCCGTGAGTATTGCGCCGACCGCGTTGTTTCGCGCGACCTCGGCAACACTCTCGAACAGCACGTCAACGGACGGGCAGTGACCGGAGACCTTCTCCCCGGGCTTGCTCGTAACGTAGTAGCCGCGCGCGTCCTTCGCCAGACGCAGGTGGTATTCTCCCGCGCCGAGGATTATAAGACCCGGGCGCAGTCTGTCGCCGTTCTCGGCCTCCTTCGCGTCCATCTGGCATATCCTGTCGAGACGCTCGGCGTACATCTTCGTAAATCCCGCCGGCATATGCTGTACGATAACAACGGGCGGGGAATTCTTCGGCAGTCTCTTGACCACTTCGATGAGCGCTTCCGTACCGCCCGTACTTGCGCCGAGAGCTATGATCTTGTTGGGATTGACCGAGGCTCCCATAGTCAGCGCCGGAGACGCAGTCATAGGTCTTACGGGGCCGGAGCGGATATTGGCCTTTGCGGCAAATCTGATGACCGAGGCGAGCCTTGCGCAGAACGCGTCCATATCGGCGGAATTCTGCACCAGCGGCTTCTTCATGAACTCGACAGCGCCCGCGCTGATAGCATCGAACGCTCTTGTCGGCGAGGACGTGATGACGATGAACGGGACACGCTTCTTGGGCAGGAACGACCTGATGAAGTCGATACCGTTCATGCCGGGCATCTCCACGTCCATTGTGACGACGTCGGGCTTGAGGCGCATTATCTTCTCCTCCGCCTCGACAGCGTTCGCCGCCATGTCGATTATCTCTATATCGTTGTATTTTGCGAATTCTTTCTTGATTATTGTCCTGAACAGTATGGAATCGTCTACCGTAATAACTCTGACAGCCATATCCCGTTCTCCCTTCTTTTTGCTGTTTCTGTATGCGGAATATTTCCGGTAATACTGTATTTCTCCCCGTCAGATTCAGTCCGAGGCGGGGAGAAAAAATGCTTCATATAGTATGTAATTATTCCGGCTTTCTGTATATCGCGGGCTTCACATACTCGAATTTCGTCGCGTCACGGGGTATGCTCTCCGCGTGGCCGATGAACAGATAGCCGCCGGGCGCGAGAACATCGTAGAAGCGGTTCACAAGAGCATTCTTCGTATCGGAATCGAAATATATCATTACATTGCGGCAGAAGATAAGGTCGAAGGGGTGCTTCCTGTACGGGATAGGCTCCATGAGGTTGAACACCTTGAACACGACGCGCTTTTTGAGCTCATCGTTCACGCGGTAGCAGTTGTTCTCCATCGGTATGAAGTATTTCTTCACGACCTTGGGGTCGAGGTTCTTCATACTGTCCTGATGATACACGCCCTGCTGCGCCTTGGCGAGCACCTTGCGCGAGATATCGGTGGCGAGTATCTTCGTATCCCAGCTCGCCGCGTCCATGCCGAAGAACTCCATCATCTCTATCTCGTTGGTATACGGCTCCTCGCCGCTCGAGCACGCCGCGCTCCAGATATAGATGACCTTTGAGCCCGCTTTCTTCTGCTTTATCTCCGGAAGGAACACATCTTTCATGAACTGATAGTGTTCGGGCTCACGGCGGAAGTATGTATGGTTGGTGGTCAGCTTGTTGAGCAGATTGACGACTTCGGTGCCGCTTGTATCGGCGAACACCATATCGAGGAACGATTTATAGTCGGTAAAGCCCCTGTTCTTCAGCTCATTGCCGAGTCTTCCCTCGATAAGCACGCGCTTCTGCGAGAGATTTATGCCGTAGTTGTCATGAACGAACGACACAAGTCTGTTGAATTCGGTATCGTCTATCTTAACCTGCATTTTTCTGATTTCCTTAAACTTTATTTATCGTTTATTCGTCGACCATGAACATATCGCCGTCGAAAATGAGCTTGGAAACATCGAGGACGAGCTTGATACCGTCCTGCATCTCGAGCAGATATTTGATGAACTTGTTGTCGTTGACACCTATGCGGTCGGGGGAATTTGCTATGTACTTCTGATATACGGGGATAACGCCGATGACCTCATCGACGATAACGCCGACGGAAACGCCGCTCTCCTCGATGATTATGGTATTCGTGCGCTCATTGTACTCTTTTTCTTCCTTGCCGAAGCGGCTTCTCATGTCGATGACCGGAACGACCTTGCTGCGGACGTTGATGATACCCTTTATGTAATAGGGTATGCCGGGAACTACCGTAATATGCGGCACGCCGATGATCTCTATGACATAGGGTATCTCGATGCCGTAGACCTGATCGCCGATATAGAAGGTCATGACCTTCGTTATCTCGCTCTCCTTCTCGTTTTTCGAGTTGAGAGTCTTCTGCTTCATCTCTTCCTGCTTGGCAAACAATTCTTTGATATCCATAAGTTTCTTCTCCCTCCCTTAGTGTGACTCTATAAGTCTGTTGACATCTATAATGAGGGAGATGCTGCCGTCACCCATAATGGTGCAGCCGCTGAGTCCCTGACCCTTGATATCGTACTGCGACAGATACTTCGGGAACGGCTTTACAACGACCTGCTGCTCGCCGATCAGCTTGTCCGCGAACAGGCAGATGCCTCTGTTCTCGGACTCTATCAGCAGCACGATGCCGTCCTCGATATCGTTGACATCGGAAGGCAGGCCGAACTTCTCGTTGAGCCTGAGCATCGGGTAGCAGACGCCTCGTATCATTATCATCTCGCCGCGCTTGGTGTCGTTGATTATCTGGTCACGCTTGACTATGAAGCTCTCCTTTATTACGGAGATCGGCACCGTGAACTCGGCATCGCCGACCATTATCTCCATGCCGTCAACGATAGCGAGAGTGAGCGGTATCTTGATGATGAACGAAGTTCCCTGACCCTTCTTGGACTCAACGGTGAGCGAACCGCCCATTTTGCTGAGGTTGGACTTTACAACGTCCATACCCACGCCTCTGCCGCTGTATTCGGTGACCACTTCGTTGGTCGAGAAGCCCGGCAGCAGTATCATATTCTGTATCTCGCGCTCGGAGTATTCGGAGACGGGCTTTGTCAGCAGGCCGTTGCGTTCTGCCTTCTGAATTACCTTCTCGGTGTCGATGCCCTGTCCGTCGTCGGAGATCGTGATAACGACCTCACCGGAGCTGCTCATAGCGGAGAGCTTTACGGTACCCTTGGCGGGCTTGCCCTGCGCGATGCGCTCCTCGACAGTATCCTCTATGCCGTGATCGACGGCATTTCTTACAAGGTGCATCAGCGGGTCGTTGAGGTTATCGACTATGGACTTGTCCACCTCGGTGGTATCGCCCTCGATGACGAGCTCAACGTCCTTACCGAGCTTTACCTTCATATCTCTTACTATGCGGTTCATCTTCTGGAACGGACCGGTCAGCGGCACCATTCTGATAGACATTACGGTATCCTGAAGATCGGCGGTCAGCTTGCGCAGCTCGCGCGCGGACTTGGTGAAGCTCTCGAGGCGGAGGCCTTCGAGCTCGGGGTTGGAAATTACCATGGACTCGGTGGTGATGATCTCACCGACGATATCATGGAGCTGGTCGAGCTTCTGGAGGTTGACGCTTATGAGGCTCTGCTTGCCGCCGCCGGAGGACGCTGCTGCCGGGGCCTTCTGCTCGGAAGCGGCAGCCTTGGGCTTCTCGGCGGGCGCCGAAGCAGGCTTGGCTGTGGGCGCCGCGGAAGCTGCCGCTGCCGAAGCCGCGGGTGCAGCCGCTGCTGCCGCAGAAGATTCCGCCGCCGCGGGAGCCGCAGCCGGAGCAGCCTCGGGAGCCGCGGGAGCCGGGTTGTCGACTACTTCGTAGGACTGCACGTTGAGCGAGTTCTCGATAGCGGAGAAGACCGCCTTGGGGTCGGGAGCGCGGAACGTCAGCAGGAAGCCGTTGTCGATTATCACATTCGCGGAATCCTGATTGGACTCGATATCCTCGGGCACATAGCCGACGATCTCGACTTCATCGACGGACTCCTTGACATTGTTTATAAGCATGAAAGCGCGGATATTCTCCATTTTGCAGCCGTCCTCGAAGAACACGCGCACTGTGGTGCTGTCCGCGGGAGCGTCCGCCGCGGGAGCCGCAGCCTCGGCGGCGGCGGGAGCAGCGGCTGCGGCGCTGTCCTCCTCAAGCTCGCCTTTGAGCATCTTGGCGCCCTTTTCGAGCCTTGCGATCATTTCGGAGAAATCCGTCGGCTCATAGTCGTCATTGTTCTGGATCATATCGATCTCTGCCTTGAAGAGATCGGACATCTGGAAAACGAGGTCATAGACAAAGCCCACATCGGTCATCTTCTCCGGCGCCTCACGGATTATGAAGAACATATCCTCTCCCTTGTGCGCGAGCTGCTGGAGGTTGTCGAAGCCCATCATCGCTGAGGAGCCCTTGACCGTGTGCATTATACGGAAGATCTCATTGATATCTTCCTCCGTGAACTCGTTGGCCTTCTCGGTGCGGAGAAGTATCTCATCGAGCTGTTCGAGCAATCCCGTTGTTTCAAAGATGTAAACATCGACCATTGCTTCCATTCCGGGTTCTACTTTAGCCATAACTTTCCATTGCCTTTCCGCTCCCGTTCCCACGCGTCCGGATCGGGAGACTGTTTATTTTAATGAATAGATATTTATATATACAAAGCGGTGTCATGCGCCGCATTATTGCCGTCACGCTTTTGTGAAAATATACAAAGTTTTTCGTAGGAATAAACGAAATTTATTAAAATTCAATATTTTTGGTTGCAAAATGTGAAAAAATATGATAATATATTTTTAATATTATATGCGCCCCGTATTGGCAAGGAAGGAATGATACAGAGTGCCGATCTCAAATATCCGCGATGTCTCCGCCGGCAAGGGCTTCAGCAATTCCGCGCTCAACAACCGGAATTCCGAACAGAACGGCGAAGCGTTTTCCGTCTCGGGCGCTCCCAAACAGGAGCAGCTTCAGGCAGTTAACGAGAAGAACGCGGGCAACAACGCATCGACGACAATGGGTCAGAAGGATCTTATCCCTCTTGCCGTCACAAGTTCAAAGAACCAGACACTCGCTGTCGAGACCGTCAAGGACATCATCGACACGGGACTTCTCACGACCGCGAAGCTCAACGGCTATACCGAGCTCGTGGGCGAGCTCGAACAGCTCAGCGCTTCTCTCTATATCCCCGCCAAGGACCTCCTCAAGGAGATATCCGAGCAGGAAAAGCAGAACACCATGTTCTCCGGAGACAAGTTCTACGATCTTCTCCGCGAGCTTGCCAAGGAAGCCGACGGCGATCAGAAGGAAGCCATAGGCAATATGCTCAAGGCTATCAACTTCTCGCAGAACCGCAATGAGATCACGACAGCCGTTTCCGCGAACCTGCGCTTTCTGGCGGAGTATTTCTCGCCGAACCGCGGGCTTTCGGGAAAGCTTGCCGACCTTGCGGAGCAGTGGTCCTCGCCGGACTCGCAGGCGAACTTCGCCGCTCTGCGTGACCGCACCTCCGAGCTTCTGCAGAACCTTTCGGAGAGCCTGCTCAACGACAGCCACACGCAGACGCTGCTTCCTATCGTAACGCACAATCTCTCAAAATTCAACACGAACACGTCGATGCTACGCGAGAATTTCAACCAGCTTCTTTCGCTTATACCGAACTATGAGCTGCGAAACGAGCTCTCAAGGGCATTCGAGGGGCTTCTGAACAAGCTGATAAGCAAGGACCCCGATCTTATCCCGAGTTCTCTGCGCGATGAAGTTGCCGAGGATTCGGCAGCCGCCATACCGCAGGAGTTCGCTGCCGCGAACGCGGAACAGGCTCCCGAAGGGGCACAGAACTCCCCTCAAAACATTCCTCTTACCGATTATACTATAAATGAACAAAAAAATCAAGGGGAAAATGAGATTTTCGGTAATGACTACCAATCAGACAAGACAATTTCAGCATATTTGACAAATACACTTGGTGATGTTGACTACGTTTCGCAGTCAGGCATACTCGAAGCGGATTTTTCTCCGTTCGTCGAAAACCTGCGCAGCGGCGCCACCACTCCCGAAGAGACTATACGGGATATACTCGAGTCACTGATAGAGAATGAGGACGTCCGCCAGAACCTCGACCAGCAGCTCTCGCAGATACACACTCCCGAACAGATGATAAACTTCCTCAATGAAGTGCTCGAAGCCATGCCGGACAGCGACCTGCGCAACCATGTCTACGAAGCGCTCGAGGAGGCCGTCAGCCAGATGCCGGACGTCGGAGAGGCGCGCGACGACCGCGTCCGCGACGACGAAGAGCGCAGACACGGCGGCAATCAGCAGCAGTCGATGTATGAGCAGAACTCCCGCCAGATGAAGGAAAAATCCAGCTCGATACAGGCGCTCACCGATTTCGTGGAAAAGAACATCAACCATCCCGCGCTGAAATCCATAGACAGCTTCAACGCCTCGAACCTGCTGCAAAGCATGATAAACGCGCCCGGCGTTCTTACTCCGCTGGCGCATTATATCCTGCCTATCCAGATCGAGAATACCCGCGCCTTCGGAGAGCTGTGGGTAGATAACAACGACGATTCCGGCGCCACAGGCAAGGGCGGCGGCAAGCACCACCACCTGTTCCTCACGTTCGATGTGGACACATACGGGCGCTTCGAGGTGGACGTGTACGCAAACGACAACTCGGTGCGCGTCAGCCTCCTGCACCCCTCTACATTCACAAGGAACGTGGACAGCATAGTGCAGAAGGTGACCCGCCTCACCGCGGGAACGAATTACCGCATAGATGATTTCCAGACGGGAGTGCTCAAAGAGCCCCACAACCTGACACAGATATTCCCCAAGCTCAGCGAAAGGAGGGCAGGTCTCAATGTCAAGGCGTAAAAATTACGGACAGAAGGCGGCCGTCGCCCTCAAATACAATCCCAGCCTCAACTACGCGCCCGTCGTCGTAGCTTCGGGGCTCGGCGAGCTCGCACAGCGCATCGTCAACATCGCGGACGCGAACGGCGTCCCGATCTACCGCGACGACAGCACCGCCGCTCTACTTGTAATGCTCAACTCCGGCGAAGCTATCCCGCAGGAGCTATATCAGATAGTGGCAGCTATCTACGCCGAAGTCGTTTTCACCTCAAACGAAACAAAGAAACTCGCCCAGCGCCGCCCCATGCCCGGCGGCGGCGTAACGCGTAGGTAAGATAGTCGCTTG
>CAMVBT010000085.1 GCA_947165805.1 uncultured Clostridia bacterium | reverse complement strand
GAATGTTACATTCATTTTTGAATATTATAGCATATATAAAAATATTATTCAAGAGTTTTCCGCGCTGTTATCAAATGGTTACATTTTTGTAACTATCCCACAAAAAAGTGCGTACTTCACAAGCCCTGAAAAGTATGATATAGTAATATCAACGGGAGCGGAAAGTGCCCGAAATAACTTCAAGGAGGCTTTCATCATGAGTGAAATGCTTAACAGAGTAGCAGAATTTGGTTCCGCAAACAGCGCTTGCGGCTCGGCTGATCCTAAGCCTTCCGCTTGCGGTGCAGCAGACCCTAAGCCATCCGCTTGCGGTTCGGCGTGTGGAGCGGCAGACCCCGACAAGAAGTAAGTCGTTAAACTTCAATTAAAATGCGGGCATACCGGTCATACGGTATGCCTGCAATAACGAAAATCACGCAAAAGCGTTTACATAGACAGGAGGAAACCCGATGAAACCGTATTTTGCTTTTCAGTGGCATATCACCGACACCTGCGACCAGCGCTGCAAGCACTGCTACATCTTCTCGGAGGATAACTGCAAGGCGCTCACTGAAATGCCATGGGAGAAGATGAAGCAGGTCGTGGATAGCTGCGAGGATATGTGCGATAAGCTCGGGCGTACTCCTTATTTCTACATTACCGGCGGCGACCCGATACTGCACCGTGATTTCTGGAGGCTGGCAGAGTTGCTGCACGAAAAGCATATCGACTGGGGGATACTCGGCAACCCGTTCCACCTGAATGACGAGGTATGCAGAAAGCTGCATGATCTCGGCTGCCGCAAGTACCAGCTTTCCCTTGACGGAATGGAGGAAATGCACGACAGCTTCCGCAAGCCCGGCTCATTCAAGTCCACGATGAAAGCCATTGACTGCATAAAGAATGCGGGAATGTGGTGCGCGGTGATGTCAACGGTATCGAGTGCAAATATCGACGATTTCCCGGAGATGATAGACCTTGCGGCGGAGAAGAATGTCGATGTGTTCGCGTTCGGGCGCTATTGCCCCACGAGCGGACAGAAGTTGGAGGAATACCACATACCGCCGCTTCGTTACCGGGAATTTCTCGATATGTGCTACAAGAGATTTCAGCAGCACAAGCAAAACGGCTGCAAGACCACATTCCAGTACAAGGACCACCTGTGGACGCTGTATCTCTACGAGCAGGGGCTTTTCAGGATACCGGAGAACGATGACAAAATGATGATATATGACGGCTGCCACTGCGCTATCGGTCACATGACGATACTCCCGACTGGAGATGTGTATGCTTGCCGGAGAATGGAGAGCAGGATAGGAAATGTGTTCGAGACTTCCATGTATGACCTGTTCACAGGCGCGGAACTGGAAGAATACAGACAGTTCGATAAATTCGAGAAATGCGGTAAGTGTGAGCTTCGGGGGTACTGCCGCGGGTGTCCTGCCGTGACATTCGGCTACACAGGAAATATGTACGCCGCAGACCCGCAGTGCTGGAAGGAGGTAAGCTGATATGGATTGGCAGACTTGTTTGAAGAAGCTGGAGCTTGTTCAGGTGCTTAATTTTGCAACAGTTGATGAGGACGGCGCTCCGCAGGTACGAAATATCAGCGCCATACATTACGAGCCCGACGCGCTGTACTTCTTTACCGCAAGGGGGAAGGAGTTCTGCAAGCAGCTTCTCCGGGACGGCAGAGTTCAGGTCAGCGCCTACACCCGTTTCAAGGAAAGCATACGCTTGTCGGGAAAAGCAGTTCCCGTACCGGACAGCGAGCAGAAACAATGGCGGGATAAGATATTTGAGGAGCAGCCATACCTCGAAAATATCTATCCCGGCGACACAAAGAATATCGGTATCATCTTCGTGATAAAGGGGTTTTCGATAGAGTATTTTAACCTCGGTGTAAATCCGATATTCCGTGAGGTGTATGAGGTCGGCGCAGCAGCCAAGCCAAAGGGCTTTGTCGTAGGCGATGACTGCATAGGCTGCGAGACTTGTGTCGGTGTCTGCCCGCAGAGAGCAATAGATATGACGGACGGTAAAGCAGTAATACGACAGGAAAACTGTCTGCACTGCGGGAATTGTTCTGAAAACTGTCCTGTCGGAGCGATAGCAAGGAGATAAAAATGGAATTACTTGAGCTTATGAAATACCGCCGCTCGATAAGAAAGTACAGCGACAGACAGGTATCAAAAGATGATCTGGAGAAGATAGTCGAGGCGGGAGCTTACGCCCCAAATGCGGGCGGCGGACAGCGCAGTATCATTGTCGCGGTGCGTGACCGCAGACTTGTTGAAAAGATTGGTGTGCTGAACCTTGCAAAGTTCGACCGTTCGCGGCTGATCGGCGGATATGTTTCAAAGGAGCAGCCAAGTATAATCGACGATACGACTATGAAAAGCGGCTTTTACGGTGCGCCGACAGTTTGCATTATTTTCACGCCGAAGAATTTTCTTTACGGTATTCCCGATGCTTTCTGCTGTGTGGAGAATATGGTTCTCGAAGCGACAGAGTTGGGTATATCGTCCTGCATAGTCGAGAGAGGTGAGGAGACATTTGACAACGAACCGGGACAGGAATTGCTTGCACAGTGGCAGATACCCGAAGGCTTTATTGCGAGAGCGTTTGTCCTTCTTGGCTACTGCAGCGGCGAGTATCCGAAGGAAAAGCCGCGCCGTGACGGACGCATAATAATTGTTGATGAGAAGCAAGAATGAGGTGAGCACAATGCTTGCAAAATGGAAAACAACAGATATAAAAACAGACTATTCGGTTGAGATTGATCGGCTGAAAGACGAGATACAGACTGCCGACGCGATAGTTATCGGCGCGGGAGCAGGACTTTCCACGGCTGCAGGATTTATCTATTCCGGTGAACGGTTCCGCAGATACTTCTCTGATTTCGAGGATAAATTCGGCTTTCACGATATGTATTCGGGCGGTTTTTATCCGTTCCCGACACCGGAGGAGCAGTGGGCGTACTGGTCGCGGTTTATTTATTGCAACCGTTATATGAATGTTGACAACGGCACTTACAAGGCGCTTTATCAGCTTGTAAAAGACAAGGACTATTTCGTTATCACAACAAATGTCGATCATCAGTTTCAGAAAGCGGGATTTGACAAGGAGCGACTTTACTACACACAGGGGGATTACGGACTATTCCAGTGCAGTGAGCCCTGCCACGACTCGACCTACGACAACGAGAAGATCGTCAAGGATATGATTGAGTTTCAGAAGGATATGAAGATACCCACCGAGCTTATACCGCGCTGCCCGAAATGCGGCAAGCCTATGTCAATGAACTTGCGCTCTGACGACACATTTGTCGAGGACGAGGGGTGGCATAGGGCGGCAAAGCGGTATGATGATTTCCTGCATAAGCACGAAGGTCAGCATATCTTGTTTTTAGAGCTTGGAGTGGGTTATAATACCCCTGTTATCATTAAATACCCGTTCTGGAGAATGACTGCGAAAAACGAGAATGCCGTATATGCCTGCATAAACTACGGTCAGGCGTATGCGCCAAGGGAGATAGAAGAACGCTCTATCTGCATTGACGGGGATATTCATGAAGTGCTTGAAATGCTTGAAAACAAATAAAATCTATTGTTTATCACAGACGATGTGATATATTAAAAAGGGACTGAAGCCAGTCCCTTTTTATAATCAGTCATTCAACTCTCAGTCTGTACATTTTCTGTGTTCAAGCCTGCACTTTTTCTCACAAATATAAGTTTGAAAAGAGTACGGATTAGCGGCTGAATAAAGAAAAGCTGTGAGAAGAATGCGAACGGGAAATTAAAGCAGACGAGTTTGAGCCAGTTTGCGAGCAGCGTAATAATGCTGAAGCCTGCATAATAAGGATAGTACAGAAATGCTGCAATAAAGCTCATCGCAGGACACATAATTCCTACGGTAGCGCATATTATCGCAGTTTCAAAGAGTACAGGGTGCGTTTTTGCAGGGTCGAACACCTTGCATGCAAGTCTGAATGAACAAGGACTTCCGACAAGTATTTCAAGGGTGTATGCGAGAATAAATTCGATACCGACAACTGCCCATATCGGCAGATTTGTACCGAGCATATACACTCCGCCCATACTGCCTATCGCGCCGAGAACGGTATTCTCGCCGGTGGCTGACATCAGCGTCTGTCCGTTGACAACATAAAGGCTGTAAAATACATAGGCGTGAACTGTAACGATCACCGTCATAAGTGCGAACATCATTCGCTGGAATTGATTCTGTGGCATAATTGTGTCCTTTCTTGCGCAAACAAAAACACGCAGTATCATAAGTCTGCCGCGCTTCCGTGATCAGACTTATGCAGGCGTGAAAGCCTTGCTGCGTGTGTCGTTGCGATATGTTTAATTTGTGAGTTATATTATACCATAATCGGCGATATTAAATCAAGCAAGAAAATGAGCTTTTCGGAAAATTCGTTTATTATTCTCTCGTCCTGCTGTTGAAAATCGCTTTGTTTGGTGCAAAATCACAATGTGCAGGGGTGATAGATCCTTACATGTATTGCTTTTATACTATTTCCCTTTCTTTTTTTCTGTGGGAGTTATCCTCAGATACTATTAAACAGCAAAACGCAGAAAAATCAACCGCTTCTTACCTCCGCT
The DNA here is from genome assembly GCA_947165805.1 of uncultured Clostridia bacterium. Lineage (GTDB taxonomy): Bacteria > Bacillota > Clostridia > Oscillospirales > Ruminococcaceae > Ruminiclostridium_E. The sequence continues at coordinate 4,199 of CAMVBT010000085.1, read as the reverse complement.
TGAAAACACATTTATGCCCGTAGGAACGGTAACAGCCATTGCAGGAAACACACTTTGACGGCGCTATGTCACCGCTCTCCCAGCGTTTCGGCAAATCGGGCTCGCGTATCAGCGGACGGGACAGTGACAGGAACTCTATCTTCGTGTTATTCAGCACATCATTCATATTTTCAACGCTTCTGTGACCGCCCACAAGTATCACGGGAACAGGGCTTATCCGCGCAAGCTCCGCGGCAGCTTCCGCAAAATACGCTTCATTGATATGCGGCTTTATACCGCTGAATCAAATATTGTTTTCATATCAATACCCTCATTCCTTCATCGTCTCAAGCAGCTTGTCGGCAGTCTCCTGCGCCTTCTGCTGATAAGTGTGACCGGTGCGTTCTATGAATATGAGCTTGTTTTTGTCGGGTTCGGGAAAGTGGTCGTTGATGTTCCGCAGAAATCCCGACGGGTCGCCGTAGGTAAAGCGGTCGAGCGTACCGATAAGCAGCGCTCCGGTATGGGTTATCTGCTCCACCTCGGAGAAATCCCCGTCACGCTCGACGTGGACATTGTTCAGCTTTTTCGTGAATATCCAGTCGTAAGCGGTATCGGCAATGCACACTACCCAGCCCATAAAATAGAACGGGAGCAGGGTGCTCCCATTGCCTGTTTTGACGAGCTTTCGGACAGTATCCTTTTCGTCCTTCGTGACCTCGCTCATCATGTGGGTGAGGTTCGCGGGGCTGAACCGTATGAATTTCTCGACGCGCTCATCGTGGTTATGCGACAGGTAGTATATTACCTTGTTCGCACCGAGGGAATGCCCCGCGAGGATTATGTGCTTATAGCCGCAGCTCACCGCGTACTCGATGTAGGCTTCGATATCCTCGTCTACATAGTCAAATCGCTCGTTCCACGAGCCGATGATCTCGTGCTTTCCGGTGACGATATTGTGGGTCTCGATCTTTCCGAATGCGTCGCAGGTCTGGGCGTAGATGAAGTCGATGCCGCCGCTGTTCAGCGTATCTCCGAAGTTGTAATAGAAGGGGTTGGAGTAGAAATTGCCGTGGATTACGGTTATCGCAATTACCACCGTTTCCGCTCCGCTGCCGAACAATGCGCCGTTAAGCAGGATACCTCGTTTTGTCGGTACACTTATGTTTTTCATAGTATCATTCCTTTCTTTTCTATTTGCATAAATCTATAATTATAGATATGATGTGTTATTTTTTTGAGCTGTGAGTGTGGGGCTCACAGCTCATTCCTAATACTGTTATGTCAGTTTAATGGTGAACCTTGATGGCAAGTAACTATTTACATCAACCTGATTTTTGTTTAACATTCCTGTTATTGTTTCTGCAAGCGAAATTATTTTTTCTAATTTATATGTTGGTGAATAATTAATAGAGTCTATATCTGATATTAATTTAAAACTTTTTTCTTTATTGGAAAAATATAGAATATTTCCATTAGAATCTAAAATTCCAAAACCTTGTGAATTAATATTGGCATCTACTTCACGTTCTATCTCTAATGGATCAAAAGAAAATATTTCTTCATTTTCATTTATAGCTTTTAACACATCCTGTATAACTTTATATGGCAAAGTAGTTATAGACTGATTGTTATCTTTTATTAATAATAGATTATTAAAATCTTGATCTAAAATCTTTATATCGGTTATCGGAGGTCTACAGAGACCTGAAATTCCACCATATCTTTCAGTATATCCAAATATTACTTTTTCTTCGTTCATATATTATTACCAGTCTTTCAAAATAAAATGTAAAAAATAATACTCACAGCTCCCCCTTGATAAACTCCGCGAGCGACTGTATCGTTTCCTCATTCCGGCGGTAATATGTCCACTTTCCGTGGCGCTCCGACAGCACAAGTCCCGCTCGCTGGAGCATATCGAGATAGTTCGATACAGTGGACTGTGACAGCTTCGCCTTTGCGCCGATACTGCTCACGCAGACGCCGCCTTTCAGGTCAACGGGTTAAACTGCCGCCCTGCGGGGGAAAATTCGCGTCGGGGTCTTTGAGCCATTTCAGTATGTTCACACGCGTCTCGTTAGACAGCGCCTTGCTGACTTCTATTATATCAATATTCATCGGTACACCTTCTTTCTGAATGTATTATATCATACATTTCGAGATTTGCCAATATGTGAATTAAATATTTCTTTCAGTATTTATCCGGCTGTCAATGATTCTGCTGACAGTCTTTGCGATGTCGTTGCTGCCGCTACACAAGCACCATTCAAACACGCAGCCCTTTACGATAGTGCAGATGTCAGCCGACAAGGTATGAACATCTGCTGTCTCTTTTATTATGCCTGCTTTTGCTGCTTCTGCAAGTTCCCGTTCACATCGTTCCATTACCGTTCCCGGTGCGAATTGCCCGTCAGTCACTCCCATATAAGATGAAAGAGCCGCGTTATCAGTGGTATAGAAGCTCTTCATAAAATCTATGCCAAGCTGCATATAACGGTCGATCAGGTTCATATACAGCTCCGTTATCCTGCCGGAAATATCGGTCAGCGGTGTTTTCAGCTCACAGTCACCGAAAGAAATATCCCGTACAAAGTAGATCAGCAGATCGTCTTTATTCTTGAAATAATGATAAAATGTCCCGGTCGCGACCTCGGCAGCCTGACAGACATTGCGTACTGTCAGATAGTCTGCGCCGTGTGTTTTTATCAGCTCTATCGTGGTATCAATTATCTTCTGCCTGTTATTGCAGGTAACTTCACTTTTGAACGGTCTGCCGCTTCTGCTCATAATGCACCTCTCAAAATAATAGAATTTGTTATATTTTACCTATTGACATTATACATCGTTTGTGATATAATGTCAAGTAATAGAACAAGTTCTAATAAATATTTTGAAAGGAACTGATATTATGAAAATAGTTTACTGGTCTGATTACGCTTGCCCGTACTGCTACATCGGCGAGGTAAGAATGAAGAAAGCATTGTCGGAGCTTGGTATTGCCGCCGATCTCGAAATGAAAGCATTCCAGCTTGACCCTTATGCGGGACAGCACGCAGAGAGTGATACTGTTACCCGCTTTGCGAAGAAGTATATTCTGTCGAAGGAGCAGGCTGCCGCCAATATCGCACATATCTCGAAGCTCGGAGAAGCCGAGGGACTTGATTTCAAATACGCAACTACGCTGTTTACAAACACAATGGACGCTCACAGGCTTACAAAGCTGGCGCAGAGCAAAAGCGCAAAGCTTGCCGATGCTGTCTCCGAGAAACTGTACAAAGCATATTTCACGGATAATCTGGAGCTTGCAGACCGTGAACTGCTGAAAAAGATAGGCACAGAGTGTGGACTTGATAAATCTGAGATCATGGAAACGCTCGAAAGCGACAGATACGAGGACGATGTACGGCTTGACGAGCGAGAAGCTGCAAGGTACGGCATACATGGAGTTCCGTACTTCGTGATAAACGGCAAGCTCGCTATATCCGGTGCGGAAGCCACAGATACGCTGAAGATCGCACTTGCCAAAGCTGCAAAAGAAGAAACCGTCGGATCTGCGCGGGGAATGACCTGCGGTCCGGACGGCTGTAAAATAGGGTGATTTTATGATACTGCAAATCCCTGTCAAGGGCGTGTTTGTTACCAACTGCTACATTTTCGCAGACGACAATACCCGACACGGCTTTATCATCGACCCGGGAGCGCAGGCAGATGTAATTCTGTCGGCAGTCCATAAATACGGGCTTTCAATTGAAAAGATATTGCTCACTCATGGGCATTTCGACCATTTCGGTGCGGCAGCCAAACTCCGAGATACTCTCGGCTGTCCCGTTATGGCTCACGAAAACGGCGATATGTACCTACTTGACCCGTCAATGAACCTGTCACGGCAGTGCGGAGTGACAATGACGCTCCGTAATACGGAGAAATTCTCGGACGGAGATGTTATAGCATTAGCAGCGTCTCATGAATATGACATAAAAGTTATTCACACTCCCGGACATACTCCCGATTCGGTTGTTTTATACTGCAAGGAACAAAATGTCGCGTTTGTTGGTGATACGATATTCCGCCACAGCATAGGGAATTTCACCTATCCCGGCGGTAACAGGACAGACCTCGTAAACAGCATAACACAGAAGATATTCGCACTGCCGGATAATACGGTCCTGCTTTCGGGGCATAGTGAAAAGACTGATATAGGTGAAGAAAAAGTTGAT
>CAMVBT010000084.1 GCA_947165805.1 uncultured Clostridia bacterium | reverse complement strand
CAAAGTCTCTGAATTCCTTGACGTTAACGAGCAGATCTCTTGCGGCGCACTGTATCGGGAAGTCGCCGCCGAGGAAGAGCGCCACGTCCGGTCCCTTGCCGGCGAGGGTAGCTTCGAGGATCGCGCCCTGTACGAGGTTGATGCTCGCCTGAACACCGGTGTTGCCCTGGTTGAAGCCGTTATCGACGAGGTCCTTTACGACCGTTGCCTGGTCACGGCCGAGGGATACCCATACGTTGAGGGACTTTTCACTTGTATCGGAGAGCATCGTGTAATCCTCGAAGAAGGAACCGATGAATGCCTGGAAGCCGAAGCCGAATTCCTCGAAGAAGTTGCCGTTGGCTCTCTGGGGAGTTTCGTGGGAGGTGAGCACCTCGATGTAGTCGAGCTCGAGGGGCTGATCGCGGTAGTCTCTCATCCACGCGGATACGGAGGAGATGTAGTCTTTAAGAGTTCCTACCATGGACGGTATCTCGTCCTTTTTCTTAACGCAGCGTCTTAAGATGACCGCGAGGGATTCGAGCGACGAAGCCTCGGAGCCCTGTCCGAGCTTTTCGATGTTCGCCTTTTCTTCCTCGAGCTGCGCGATAGCGTGCTGGAATGTGGGGATAAGCTCCGGTATCTGGATATCAACGAGGTAGTCGTTGTACTGGTCGGGGCTCGGACCCGTTATCATGAGTATTCTTCTGTAGTAGTAGTTGAGCTTGTAAACGAGGTCGTCGAGTCTTCTCATGATCTCGCCTATGTCGCCGGGGACTACTTCCATGGTAATGGTGTGCTCGCCCGCTTCAAGGTAGAGGTAAACGGGGGTACCGTCCTTGTCCTTGAGCTGCTGTGCGTACCAGTTGGGGTCATAGGGGAAGGAGACTATATCCATGGCCTTGTTGGGAACAACGCCGTCTATGTATATGCGTCTGTTGGAATAGAAGCCTCTCATGGTGTTCTGTCTTGCCTTGAACGAGAAGGTGTAGTAGCCGTTGTTCGGCACGGTGAACTTCCATGTGATAGCCTGTGTAGCCTTGTTCCACGTTTCCTTGCCTATCGTATTGTATCTCTGCTTGGTCGGGTGGGACGGGCTCGCGAGACATGATGTTCTGTCGTAGGTCGCGTACAGCGTGGAGGCTGTCTTGTAGACAGGGTTCTGCGCCTCGATGAGTATGGAGTTCGTGCCGATGTCGTTCTTTACCGTAAGAGCCGGTGTATCTTCGATCTCGCCCTGTGAGGGGGACATATAATCGGGAAGCTCCTCATAATTTCTGAAGGTGACAGTCTTGAGCGCGAAATTCGTTCTGATACCCTCGAGCGTAAGGGTATGCTGTCCCGAGGAAAGGTTGAAGAAGTAAGGATAGTTGAACAGACCCTCCTTATCCTTTACGGGATAAGTGACCCACATATCCTTTTCGATCTGTGTGGGCTTCAGCTCATTGTCCTTGCTGTCCTTCTTTATGGTGGTGGCGTCCTCCCAGTATCTGTCCAGCGTGATATCGTTGCACGCGGTGAACGGGTATTCGCCGTCTATCTTTATGCCGACATCTATGGTGGTGCTGCCGCCCGAAAGCGTATAATAGAAGAACTCGAGACTGTAGTTGCCCGCTTCTTCGACGTTGAAATCAAAGCTCAGCTCGCCGCGGTTGTTCGTCCATTTGAGACAGTCCTCTTGACCCTCATATTTAAGGATCTCAAACTGCGGCTCCTCACCGCCGGAGTCCTTCGCGGGTACGGCATTCTTTGCCTCAATGACTATCTGCGACGTCGGGAACTTGTCTTCCTTGTGTCTCTCGTAATAAGCGCTGTACGCGTTATCACGGTTTCCGGTATTCATGATGTTCCTGATCGTCGAAGCCTCGCTCGCTTCTTCCTGCTGCTCGCTCATCTCTTCGCCTTCCGCATACGCGGGAAAGCTCTGCATGGTCACCACCATCGCAGCCGTCAGAAGTATCGCTAAAGTTCTTCTCTTCTTGCCCAAATTCAGCTCCACCTTTCTTATTCAGAACGCTCCGCTTGAGTTTTTGTCGCTTCGCTCGAGTTCTGTCGCTTCGCTCGACTTTTTGTCGCTTCGCTCGAGTCTTGGGGAAAACTTTTTGCAAGGCAGGATGCCTTGAGTAAGTTTCCAAAACGCCGCATGGACGCGGCGATCAGAGAAACTTACGAAAAAACAAGTTTTCCCCAAACCCCTTTCAAAAACTTTTTAATTGCTTCGCGCTTAAATTCGTAAGTATATTTTCACCGCCCGAAATTCGGACAGTTGATCACTTGTAAATGATGATCTTGTCTTCTTCAAGCTCAACGTGTACGCGGTCGCCGCCGTTTATGCCGAGCTGCGAGAGATATTCCTTCGGTATCTGTAATCTGCCCGCGCGGTCAAGCAGCACCAGCTCCTCGTGCGCGCCGGATTCCTGCACAGCCCTAATCTCCGCCTGCTGCTGCTCGCTCAGCTCCTCGAACGAAACGTTCGTCAGCACAGGCTTCTTTCTGATAAGCTCGCTGGAGGTCTTGCCGTCCCTTATCGCCACCACGCGGTCAATAGACTTCGCAAGGTTGACGTCGTGAGTTACTATTATAATAGTAACACCGGTCTCCTTGTTCAGCTTCCGGAATACTTCAAGAACGTTGTTCGCGGTCTTTGTGTCCACAGCTCCCGTGGGTTCGTCAGCCAGCAGCAGCTTCGGGTTGTTCGCCAGAGCGACCGCTATCGCCGTCCTCTGCTGTTCGCCGCCCGACATCTGCCCGAGCATCGAGTTCTTGCGGGCTTCGAGCCCGACCATTCCGAGCAGGTACTCCGCGCGCTTGCGCCTCTCGGCGTAATTGCTCAGCATCATCGGCATCTCAACGTTTTCAAGGGCTGTCAGATAGGGGATCAGGTTCCTCGCGTTGTTCTGCCACACGAACCCGACCGTTCTGCGCTTGTACTCGATGAAATCCTTATCGCTGAATTTCAGCATATCCTTGCCGTCAACGTACAGGCTGCCGGCTGTGGGTCTGTCAAGACCGCCCAGCATATTCAGCAGCGTGGATTTTCCCGAGCCGGACGCTCCGACTATACCCATGAGCTCGCCGCGCTTGACTTCAAGATCGAGCCCCTGCAGAGCCATGACCTCGATATCTCTGCTCTTATATATTTTCACCAGATTGTCGCACCGCACCATCACATCTTCGGGCGGCGCGAGCAGCACCGTTTTTGGCATATTTTATATCCTGCTATATTATAATGGTATATCGTTTCTTTTTATGTCAACGATCACGCCGTCCTCCAGCGAGTACACCACATCGGCGAGCTCCATCATCGCCTCGTCGTGGGTGGTCATCACCACGGTGATGCCGTCGTCCCGCACAAGCTCCCGGAACAGCCCCAGCACAGCCGTGCCGGTCGTGGAGTCCAGAGCCGCGGTAGGCTCGTCGGCGAAGATTATTTTCGGCTTATGCGCGACCGCCCTTGCTATGGCGACTCTCTGCTGTTCGCCGCCGGACATCTCGCCGGGTCTGTGGTACATACGCTTTGCGAGTCCCACGCGTGCGAGACATTCCTTTGCGCGCTTTGTACGTCCGGCTATCGGATAACCTGCCAGCCGAAGTGAGAACTCGACGTTTTCCAGCGCCGTCATCGTCGATATCAGAGCCACGGACTGGAACACGAACGAGAGCTTTTTTCTGCGCAGCTTATCCCGCGCCGCGTCGGAGAGCTTTCCGATATCCTCGCCGCAGAATGTCACCGTTCCGCCGTCCTGCCTGTCGAGCGCGCCGAGTATGTTTATCAGCGTGGTCTTGCCGGAGCCCGACCTTCCCCGCAGACATACAAGCTCGCCCTCATTCACATCAAGGTCGATATTCGTGAGAGCGTGTACGACACTTCCGTCGCCTATCTTAAATTCGCGCGAAATATTTTCGGCTTTGAGTATATTTTCCATAAGATTAAACGATTTCACAAGCTTTTATATTTTACAACGGGTAATATTTTCGTTATTTTTTATAAAATAGCATAATTATCCCATAGTCTCCTTTATATTATATCAAAAAATTCACGATTTGTCAATAATTATTAAATTCTTTTGAAACGCCTTTATTTTATACAGCGATATGCCCAAAAATGTGTTATTTTTATGAAAAATGTCTAAAATTTTTTCACAGATATACAGATATTGATTGAAAAAACAGATCAGATACAATATATAGTAAACGTTATCTCAGGTTTTTTTCGTCGATATGGCAGATATTGTAAAAAATTTTCTTGATTTTTTCCGATAATGATGATATTATTTAATAAGCGATTTCTATATGTCATATTTACGGGAGCTTATTCTATGAAAACAGGACTTGTACTCGAGGGCGGAGCCAGCCGCACGATATTCACCTGCGGCATACTCGACGCCATGCTCGACAACGATATATACATAAACTACGTCGCCGGAGCCTCGGCGGGCATATCCTACGGAGTGTCCTATCTGTCGAAGCAGCCGCGCAGAAACCACCGCATCACCGCGGAATATATGAACGACAAGCGCTATATGGGCATGAGAAATATGTTCGACCGCAGCAGCCGCTCATATTACGGGCTTGATTTCGTGTTCGGCGAGATACCCGACAAGCTGATACCGTTTGATTTCGAGGAATACCGCCGCAGCGGCGAGAACGGCTTCGGCGCGGTGACAAACATAGAGACCGGCAAAACCGAATATATGCGCGTAAAGGCCGACGACCACAAGTGGACGGTGCTGCGGGCTTCGTGCGCCCTGCCGATACTGTTCAGACCGATAAAGATAAACGGGCAGTATTACATGGACGGCGGCATCACCGACTCTATACCTTTTAAGTATGCACTGGACAGCGGGCTCGACAGGCTGATCGTGATACTGACCCGTCCGCGCGGCTATGTGAAAAAGCCGGAAAGTCTTGTCACGGCAGTAAAGCTCGCATACCCGAAATACCCCAAGCTCGCCGAAGCCCTCAAAACACGACATATCATGTATAACCGCGAAACAGAAGAGCTCGCAAAGCTCGAAAAGGACGGAAAAGTGCTCATACTCGCCCCCGAAAAGGACTACGGCATTCACCGCACCGAAAATGACCCGAAAATTCTTCTCCCGTTCGAGGAAGAAGGCTATAATTACGGCATAAAAATGCTCCCGGTTATCAGAGAGTTTATCAAAGAGTAGTCGCTTACGCTCGAGCTGGGGGCGGAAGAAGGCGAGGAAGGAAGAAAACCCCTTTCCCCGAAGGAAAGTGGTTTTCTCCCTCCCCCGCCTCCTCCCTCCCCCAGACCCCCTCTCTCCTCCACCCTCTCTCTCTTTCCGTAAAGGCGAACCGCTTCGCCTTGCAGCGGGGGTAGGTAGTACGCCTTTTCAGAGTAATATAATAACTGCTCCAACAAAAGGAGCAGTTATTTTTGTGCTTTTAATGCCATTTACTCTGAATAGGAACGGAACCGAAGGGGGCACGGGGGGACGAACGGAAAGTTCTCCCGTCGTCGATAGCACAGACTCTGAAAGGATTCCACACAAACCCTGTACCAAAAGGAGCAGGGGCACTGGTGGGCGGCAGTCTTTTTCAGTCCTTGTCGAACGCGGGCGAAATAAAACGCAACTCAAAAACTAACGGCTGCGAGGCAGATGACTTGCCACATAAGCAAAAGTAACAGACGGTTTGGGAGCGGCGGCTCGCCGCCGGGCGAAATAAAACGCAAAACCTAAACTAACGACTGCGAGGCACAGACCCGCCACTCCTCAAAAAGTAACAGACGGTTTGGGAGCGGCGGCTCGCCGCCGGGTACCGCGCCGCCGCCGGGCGAAATAAAACGCAGACCCAAAACTCTGAATTGTACCATTATCAGCACAAAAACCGGAAATTTCAAAAATTACTTGATTTTTCTTCAGAAATAGTATATAATAGTAAAAAGTAAAAACCCTTGATCATGAACATGGACCCCGTGCGAGGTCGTGTTGTGAACCATGTCAGGCGGGGAACCGAGCAGCATTAAGCAAATCTTCGGCTTGTGCGCGGTAAAGTCTGTGTTCATGATCAAGGGCTTTGATAATCTTTGAAAGGAGCGGGGAATATGTATCTCGCATTATACAGAAAATACCGTCCCCGTACCTTTGATGATGTGATATCTCAGGATCATATCACCACAACGCTGAAAAATCAGCTCAGAAACGGTCAGTCCTCCCACGCTTACCTATTCACCGGTTCGCGCGGAACAGGCAAGACCACCTGCGCAAAAATACTTGCAAAAGCACTCAACTGCGCCGACCTGCGCGACGGTAACCCCTGCCTCGAGTGTGAAAGCTGCAAAAACATCGATAACGACTTCTCCGATGTCACCGAGATAGACGCAGCATCAAACAACGGCGTCGATTACGTCCGCGACCTCAAAGAGGACGCCGTTTACGCCCCAATGTCGGGAAAATATAAGGTATATATCATCGACGAGGTGCATATGCTCTCGCCGGCAGCGTTCAACGCACTGCTGAAACTTATCGAGGAGCCCCCCGCTCACGTCGTTTTCATTCTCGCCACAACAGAAGTCCATAAAATACCCGCGACTATAATCTCGCGCTGCCAGAGATTCGAGTTCAGACGCATAGATATAGAAGACAGCAAGAAGCGCCTTTTATGGGTGGCGGAGCAGGAGGGCAGACAGCTCTCCGACGACGCGGCATTCCTCATATCGAAGATATCCGAGGGCGGTATGAGAGACGCGCTCTCTCTGCTCGACCAGTGCCTTTCCGTTACCGACAGCGTGACCGTCGATACGGTCAGGGAGTGCGCCGGGATATCCGGTTCCGACCATTTGTTCAATATGGCGGACTGTGTTTACGCCTCCGATACCGCGGGAATACTTAAAATACTCGATGAGCTGATCGACCGCTCAAAGGACGTAACAAGGCTGTGCGAAGAGCTTATCTCGCATTTCAGGATACTTATGCTCCTGAAAGCGGGAGCGGATAACTCCGTGGTAAAGCTCACCGCGGACGATCTCACGCGGTACAGGGAACAGGCAGATAAGTTCACGCTTTCGCAGATAATGAGGTATATTTCAATACTCAGCGAGACTTTCACCTCAATGGGCAGAGTGCGCACACCGGCTATGCTGCTTGAAATGTGCCTGATAAAGCTCTGCACACCGTCGCTCGACGCGGACGATAAGGCTCTGACGGCGCGTGTCGAAAAGCTTGAGCAGATGCTTGCGAACGGTGTTACCCCCGAAAACTATGCCGGACATACAGAAACAACACACACGGTAAAAACGGAGGAAAAGCAGCCGATCCCGGATCTTCCCGAGACCGACGATCTGTCGGACTTCAAGCAGCTCGACATCTGGACGGATATAATCGAAAATCTGCCGGACAGCATAAAGTTCGGACTTATGCGCTCGAAAGCGCTGATAAAGGACAATTTCGTGCTGATACAGGGCTCTGCTCTTGCCGTCGAAATGGCAATAAAGGAGAACAGGGAACTGATAGAAAGCGAGCTTTCAAAGGCTATCGGCAGAAAGATAAGGCTTATTTCTTCTCCGAATTCGGTGCTTACAGAAGAAAAAGAGGAAAAGCAGGATAAGGTAAAACAATTCCTCGACCTTGCAGAGTCGTTGGGAATAAATATAAAACGTCAATAAGAAAGGAAACAGAAAAATGAGAGCAAGACTTCCACAGGGATACGCGAACAAGGGCGCCCAGAATATGAATTCCATGGTAAAGCAGGCGCAGAAGATGCAGGAGGATATACAGGCAGTTCAGGAGCAGCTTGAACAGCAGGAATTCACCGAGACCGCCGCGGGCGGCATGATCGAGCTGACAATGACGGGCGGCAGAGTCCTCAAGGAGATAAAGCTGAACCCCGACATAGTTGACAAGGACGATATCGAGGGTCTTCAGGACATAATCATCGCAGGCGTAAACGCAATGATACAGAAGGTCGACGAGGAAAGCGCCAAGGAAATGGAGAAGGTCACCGGCGGCGTAAGCTTCCCCGGTCTGTTCTGATATGGCGGAATATAATCCGATACCTCTTGTTTCGGCGGCAGAGCAGTTTGCAAGACTGCCGGGCATCGGCATGAAAACAGCACAGAGGCTCGCATATTTCATACTCAATCAGCCAGTCGAGGACGTGGAAAGATTTTCGTCCGAGATACTGAAAGCGAGGAAAAGCGTACACTGCTGCAATGTCTGTCAGAACTTCACGGATACCGAAAAGTGCTCGATCTGTAACGACGACAAGCGCGACAAGAGCCTTATCTGCGTGGTGGAGGCTCCGAAGGACGTTTCGGCAATGGAAAGGGCAGGCGGCTTCAACGGAGTATATCATGTCCTTCACGGTCTGCTGTCACCTATGGATAACATAGGACCTAATGATATCAGGATAGCCGAGCTGATGAAAAGATTGTCCGGAGATGTCAGAGAAGTAATAATGGCAACAAATCCCACAGTAGAGGGCGAAACAACATCGTCATATATCAGCAGAATGATAAAACCCCTCGGCATAAAGGTAACAAGACTCGCCTACGGCCTCCCTGCCGGCTCAGCCCTCGAATTCGCCGACGACGTGACCTTGCAGAGAGCTTTGGAAAACCGAAACGAACTGTAGAAAACGTGAGTAAGTAGTCGCTTGCGCTTGAGAGGTCACTTCGCTCGAGAACGGGAATAAGAGGTCGCTCCGCTTGAGTTGCCTCCGGCGGCCAGCTTTTTGAAAAAAGCTGGGCAAAAACTTTTCAAACGCTTCACCTTGCAGCGGGGGCAGGTAGTACCCCTTTTCAGAGTAAAATAATAACTGCGCCTTTCGATAGGAGCAGTTTTTTTTACTGTTTAAAGCGTACTACTTACCGAATCTGCAAGGCGAAGCGGTTCGCCTTTACGGAAAGAGAGAGAGGGTGGAGGAGAGA
>CAMVBT010000083.1 GCA_947165805.1 uncultured Clostridia bacterium | reverse complement strand
AACATCGCGAGAATAGAAAACATTTACTGCGAAGTGAAAAACGAGCTTCCCGCAGAAGCTGCCGACCTGAAAATTACCGCGCTTATCGACAGCAAAAACGATACGGATATTTATTTTGAATGCGAAATAAGCGCTCCCGAAGGTACTACGGTGTTTGACGGGCGGCTCCCCGATGACGGCATCATCCAGATTTCCGACCCGCAGCTCTGGTGGGTGCGCGGCCTCGGTGAACAGCCGTTATACACTGTCACGCTGAAACTTATCGGCGGGCAGGGCGCCGTTCTCGATACCTGCACCAGACGCATAGGTCTGCGCACTCTAATTATCTCAAAGGACAGGGACGAATGGGGCGAGGAATTCTGCTTCAAGTGCAACGGCGTGAAGGTGTTCGCAATGGGCGCGAACTATATCCCCGAAGATCAGATCGTCACTCGTATGACAAAAGAAAAAAACGCCCGTCTGCTCGAAGACTGCGCGGCGGCTAACTTCAACTTTATCCGCGTGTGGGGCGGCGGCATATATCCGGACGACTGGTTCTACGACAAATGCGACGAGCTCGGACTCATCGTGTGGCAGGACTTCATGTTCGCCTGCTCGGCTTACCGGCTGACAGAGAAGTTCCGGAAAACCGTCGAAGCAGAGATTGCCGACAACATCATACGTCTACGGCATCATCCCTCCCTCGGACTGTGGTGCGGCAACAACGAGATCGAAAGCGCGTGGCTCTACTGGGGTCTGCCCGAAGATCCGGAATGCAGGCGCGACTATCTTACGCTGTTTGAGGAAATTATCCCGAAGCTCGTATATAAATACGACCCGCAGCGTGCGGGCTTCTATCACCCGTCTTCCCCGTCGTCCGGCGGCGGGTTTAAAGAGCCGTGCTCCAACGCGGCGGGCGATATGCACTACTGGGACGTGTGGCACGGCTTCAAGCCGCTCGAGGATTTCCGCAGGTATTATTACCGCTTCTGCTCGGAGTACGGCTTTGAGAGCATACCCGATATAAAGACCGTCCGCACATTTGCGGAGGCCGGTGATCTCGATCTCTGCGGAACGGTGATGCAGGCGCACCAGAAGTGCTCTCTCGGCAACGAAAAGCTGATGTTCTACCTTGCGCAGATGTGCAACTACCCCTACGATTTCGAGAGGCTGATATACTGCACACAGCTCGTGCAGGCGGACTGCATACGCTCGAATGTCGAGCACATGAGACGCGCGAGAGGCCGCTGCATGGGCTCGGCTTACTGGCAGGTAAACGACACGAACCCGGTCATCTCGTGGTCGGGCATCGACTATTACGGGCGCTGGAAAGCCCTGCACTACGCGGCAAAACGCTTCTACGCGCCGATACTTCTGAGCTGCGACGACAGCGACCCGGAACACCCTGTTCTGTATGTCACCAACGATACCCCGAACGCCGAAAAGCTCACGGTATCCTGCCGTGTCAGAAACAACAAAGCCGTGATACTCGGCGAGTTCACGGCTGAGATATATTCGTCTGAAATGTCGGCGGCTCCAGCGCTTGCGCCCGATCTGTCCGGATATTTTACCGATACAAACGACAGGCGCACAAAGTACATCGAGTACACGCTCGAAAGCAGCGGCAAAGTCATAAGCCGCGGTACCACACTGTTCGTGCACCCGAAGGAGTTTGACTTCCTGCCGGCGGAGGTGAACGCCGATATCGAGGACAGCGGTGACAGCTTCACAATAACGCTGACAGCGGACTGCTTTGCCAAAAGCGTATGCGTATCGTTCAGAAGTCTTGACTGCGTACTATCGGACAACTGGTTCGACATACACGGAAATGAGCCTGCTGCGATAACGCTGCCGAAGCAGGACGGACTGACCGCCGATATGCTCCGCGAACAGCTCGGAATACGGAACTACTGATCTGTGATCCCGTTATCATTTTCCGCTGTCGTTATATCCGACAGTGTCAAGTATCGTGTCGAGCAGCTTCATGTTCTTTATTGAGAACTCTTCGGTGACAAGCGGCACTGCCCTGCCCCGTATGCTTGAGTTCATGTTCTCGGCTTCGAGGGTGTAATTCGATACGGAAGTTGCGGTCTCGGTGCGGATATCGCGCTCCCAGCCCTGCTTCTTTATCGTCACGCTGAAGGAGAGCTCTCCGCCCGCGTTGTATTCCACATCGGAGCGGATATGACCCTTTGAGCCGTGAACGAACAGCCTGTCATATCTGTCGCAGGTGTCTGTACCGAGTATCATTCCCGTGTTGAACGAGGCTCTCGCGCCGTTCTCAAAGCCTATGAGCACTCCGGCAAGATAGTCCACGCCGGTGCTGTCGAGCTCCGCGTCCGCCTTGACGTACTTTATCGGCGAGTCGATAAGCGACAGTATCATCGAGGTGCAGTAGCAGCCGACATCATAGATAGCGCCGCCGCCGAATTCCTTGTGCAGTCTGAAATCATCGGAATAGCACTGCGTGAGGAATGCGGTGTCGATGTAGTCCACCGAGCCGATCTCCCCGCCCGCAACGATGCTTCTCAGCTTCTCCATATAGGGGCTGTGCAGATACGCAAACGCCTCCATAAGTATGACGCCGTTCTCCTTTGCGGCGGCGAACATACGGCGAAGTTCCGCCTCGTTCATCGCTATGGGCTTTTCGCAGAGAACGTGCTTGTGCGCGTCTTTTTATAATGTGATTTAGCGAAGGACTTTTTCGGTTATTTATTATTCATATCCTCCGAGCCTTTCCTGTCATCTTATAGTAGCGATCTTTATCCTCATACATTCTCTTGTCCGCAATTTCCTGAAGCGCGTTCATATCTCCGTCAAAATGTTCTGCAAAGGCGATACCGATAGAGGCACTGACCTTGACCCCTGCCAGATAATCTTTTACAAGACGGACATCGCTTTCAATTTCTGCTTCTCCGAAATCCTGTAATACAACAAGAAATTCATCACCGCCGGTACGGAACACTCGATCCACTCCGAACTCATTCGCAAGAGCGTGTGCGGTCTCGATTATCAGACGGTCTCCCGCGCCGTGACCCTCTGTATCGTTCGCCTGCTTGAGTCCGTTAACATCGGCAAGTATCAGCCCTACCGAGCCACCGCGGGCAAACATAGAGTTCAGCTTTCTTTCAAAGGCGTTGCGGTTCATAACTCCCGTAAGCTGGTCGCTGAAGGACATCTTCGTAAGGAAGATGCTTTCCTCCTTTTCGCTGTAAACGCAGTTGTGACGGGTATTAAAGCCGTTATGCACTGCGAGCATCATCTCACGGCAGGTCTCATATCCGCAAGCGGAGCAGTTTATCTGCCTTGAATGTTTATCTTCCTTGTGCATTGACAGATAAATCGCTTCTGCCTGTTCATCATCGGGATAAGAAACAGAACAGGCGGCACTCTTGTCTGTGAACACCGTCATATAATCTTCAATATCGAGACAGGCAAACTGCCTGTTCAGATTTTCAAGCCTCTGTTCACAAGTAAGCGATGGGTTCCACGGAGAATCGGGCGTATAGTTCTTGCTTTCTGCTCTGATGTCGTTTATTTCGGAAATCCCTTTATCCTCACGATCTTCCTCGTCTATCTTGGCTGTGCCTTCAAGGCAGCCCTCGCGGCAGTTGAGCGCGTCAAACAGGACATATGGCAGTGTTTTTTCCGCGATCTTACTTCTGTTCTTTACAAAACGCTGATAAAGATAGGTCTTTCCGGAAACGACACGCACAGGCGTATCATCGCCCATGAACCACTTTATGTTGTCCGCAAGTCCGCCCGGCGCCGGATAGAACGAACCGAGACCGGACTCGTTTTCTTCCGCCGCGTCTTCCGCAGTAATATTGTGGTCATTGATGTATTCCACCAACTTCGGGAATGTAAGATTATACTGTATAAGCTCAGGAAACCTGTCCATTTCCGTCCGCTTGGCGATGCACGGACCGATAAAAGCGAATTTGTCTGAAATGCCGAGTGTTTTTCTGAAATATGTCGCGGCGCACATCATAGGGCTTTTTACCGGCATAAGATGCGGTATGAGATCCGGCATCCAATGCTCTACATAGGCTGTTACGACCGGACAGGCGGTGGATATTCTTCCGGTCATTCCTTTTTCTCGTATAAGCTTAATATATGCCCACGTGCAGATATCTGCGCCGAGTGACACCGGTAATATCCGCCTGACCCCCAGTGCTTTGAGTGCACCGAGAATTTTCCTGTACTCCGAAGGATACTTTGCTTCAAAAGCGGGTGCAATAAGAACGGATACAGCTTCGCCGTTTTTCAGATCGTCAAACAGACGAACCGTGTCGTCCCGATAGTCTCTCGCATTATGTGTGCATACGTCGATGCAGGCACCGCAGTTTATGCAGCGTTCGGCATTGATAGCTATGGCATTGTGATCCGGTCGATTGTACGAAACAGAAGCGCCAAATGAACAACATATTCGCACGCACTTGTTACAGCCTATGCAGTTGTCATTGGTGTAGATCAATCCGTTTTCCATAATAAAACCTCTTTTGTGTATAAACTTCTGTCTGTGGGAAAATGCTGTGTCTCTTTGTTTTCAACTTAAATCACATTCCCGCAGCTTATAACTTTGTATATCTCTCCCTTCATTGATGTAATTATACCATACATAAGAGCTTTTGTAAAGGCTCTTTTTATTTTACCCTGAAGGAGTGATAACCCCAAGTCAGCCCATTGTCCAAATGCTCGCTGAAAAGCAGATATAGCAGGAAAATAGGTATCATAAATATCACGGACGCGGGCAGCAGCACATTCCCGCTATATTTGTCGACGTCCGCAATAAATACCGACAGCGTTTTGAGTTCTGTTCTTTTCAGGAACAGCATCGGCTGTTCAAGAATATTCCAGCAGTCCGCAAACACGAATATTGCCACCGCAAAAATGCAGGCTCGTATCTGCGGGATAACGCTTGTCAGAATTATCCGAATTATCGAATTTGTTTCAAACCGCGTATATTGAATTTTCCTACCGTTTATGTTATAATAATATAAAACTATAAACGGAGGTTTGATCTAAATGAATAATCAGGAATTACTGAAAGCCGTCAATCCGAGCTACTATACGGCAAAGGGCTGCCTTGCTCTCCTTATGCAGACCGGCGAGCCCGACGCGATAAAGCTCGGCGGAGAGATAGACCTTTCCGAGCTCAGCAAAACAACGTCTGCCGCACCAAGCGAAACCGAAATTGAAATAATGCGCGGATATACCGTAGCTCACGATGCGAGATATAATGTTTGGAACCGCATTGCCGAGGAGTCCGGCTGTGATGTTATCATAGACCTTCCGTGCGGATACCTGCCTCACGCGCTTGCTGTTTCGAGAATGGGAAAGCAGTATTACGGATTTGATCTTCCTGTTGTCATCAACGAGATCGAACCGGCGATAAAGAAGCTGTCCGATGACCCCGCGATACATTTCAGCGGAGTTGACGCGACGAACTACGATTCCATGAAGAGCGCGCTGGAAGGTGTTACAGGTAAGATCTGCATAATAACCGACGGATTGCTCGGTTTTTTCAACATGAGCGAGCTGAAAGAGGTCTGCGCGAGCATTAAACGCCTGCTCTCCGAGTTCGGCGGCTCGTGGTACACATCGGACGCAATGGCGAGTAACCTTATGGCGTTCGGATATGAAGCCGTTACAGGAAAAGACCCTGCGGTAGTTTTCGCCGCTGTGAGATCGGGAGGCGCTAAGGCAGCAGACATTGACAATTCAATCAACCCCTTCATCACCTTGGATTACGAAAAACGTAAGGCGCTTATGAAGGAACAGGGATTCAATGTCAGAGCTTTCGCGTACAGCGACAAGCTGCCCGATCTGCGGAGTTGTGCAGCCGTTCCCGGGCTAATGGAACGTATGAGAGATAAGCTCGCAGGTATGATCGAATGGGAGCTTACCGCGAAAGCCGAAGACGCACACGGCACATACGGCGGAGAGTTCTATGTCAGGACCCACACCGAAGGAAATACCGCGATCTACGAAGTAGGCGGAAGACTTGACACTATGACCGCTCCGGAGCTGCTCCGGAAATTCAATGACAGCGAACCCGCAGAGTTTATAACTCTTGACGCGAGAAATCTGGATTACATCTCGTCCGCAGGACTTCGCGTTCTGCTGATAATGAGCAAATCCGCAAAAGAACCGGTCAGAGTCATCAATTATTCGGAGTCAGTCAAAGAGATATTCAACGTTACCGGCTTTGCTGACCTTATGACACTTGAATAACAGAAAAACAATGCAGTATAATTATTGTAAATGCAATAGTATGGATTACAGAAATTTCAATGGCACAATATACATCCGCATGGATCGCGGCGATGAGATTATCGGAAATATTATTGAAATATGCAGAAAAGAACAGATCAAATCGGCGGTATTCAGCGGTATCGGAGGATGTGAGCAGGCAGAGATACAGACCTTCATTCCGGAAAAAGGATCATTTGAAACGCAGACGTTAGATGGCATGCTGGAGCTCGTCTCACTTAACGGTAACATAGTTACAGACGAAAACGGTGAGTATTTCCACCACACGCACGCTATGTTCTCGTTCAAGAAAGACGGCGGACATCATATGGCGGGCGGTCACATAAAGTCGATAACTGTTCTTTATACTGCCGAGATAGAATTAAGGCCGACTGCCGGCGGCGTGATAAAGAGAAAATTCGATCCCGAGACCGGAACGGGTTTCTGGAATTTTGATGCCTGAACACAAAGTGAAACTATAATACCGAAGGCGGGCTTGACGAAGCAGTCAGGCTGATAGAAAACGCTCAATTGCAGGTTTGATAATACCTCGTACAAAAGTTCTTATACATGGCATAATTAAAAATCATTTTTATGAAAAGGCAATGAATATGGGAAATAGCGTAATATCTATGCGCGGACTCTGCAAGTCCTATAAAAAGCAGGAAGTCCTGCATAATTTAAGCCTGACCGTGGAGCGTGGACATATCTGCGGATTGATCGGCCCGAACGGTGCGGGCAAGACAACGATCATGAAGATACTGGCGGGATTTTTCTTTCCGACAAAGGGAGAACTGGAGCTGTTCGGTAGTCGTGATAACCTTGATGTTTCCCGTGCAAGGATGAGCTTTATGATAGAACAGCCGATCATTGCAGGCCCGATGACGGCTCGTCAGAATCTTGAATATATCCGCTGTCTTCGTGGCTATCCCGATGAAAAACGCATTGATGAGATACTGGACATTGTCGGGCTTGCAAATACAGGCAAAAAGCGTGCAAGCAAATTTTCCCTCGGCATGAAACAGCGCCTCGGTATCGGTATGGCACTTCTGCCAAAGCCTGAGATCATGGTGCTGGACGAGCCAGTGAATGGGCTTGATCCGGAGGGCATTGTGGAAGTGCGTCAGCTCATCAAGCGGATGCAGGAAGAATGGGGCGTGACGGTTCTGATTTCCAGTCACCTACTGTCGGAGCTTTCCGAGCTTTGCACCGATTTCTCGATTATCAGTCACGGAAACCTGATCGAGAATCTCAGCCGTGAGGAACTGCTCGTCAGATGCAGGAACCATATTGCCCTGCGGACCGACGACATCAACAAGACTGCGGCTGTCCTTGAAGACAGACTGTCCATTCACGATTACAAAGTCATTCACGGTGAGGAGATACAAATTTTTGAAAGGCTCGGCGAGATTCTGCACATCTCAAAAACGCTGACCGATTCGGGGCTTGTCATCACAAAGCTGAATGAGGAAGGTCAGAACTTAGAGGACTATTATCTCGAAAAGGCAGGCGGCAGACATGAATAATATCATCAAGTCACAAATGTTTATCATGAAGCAACAGATCATTTCGCTGACCGCTATATTCATAGTCGCTGTTCTGACGATCATATTCGGATTACGGCTTGGTCAGGATCCGGCGAAAATGTTCTCGCAGTCCGGAACTATGGCATTGTTTGTTATCTTATTTATGCCGGTCAGCGTGATAAGCTACTGCTATTTCGAAAGAATACAGGTGTACGAGATCATGGCGGGATTCAGACCGCACCAGATCATTTTGGGCAGGGCGATCACCTTTATGCCCTGTTTGCTCATATTCCTTGCTGCAGCGGCCGTCACAACCATTCTGAGCGACTGCGATCCACAGGTCATGACACGGCTGATGCTCTATTCCATACTTTGTTTAAGGGCTATGTTTTGTGTTGTATTTCTGAGTCCTTTTCTGCAGCAGGGTTCATTTTTTCCGCTGTTCAGTGCCATGCTGCTTATGATTGACGAGACTGACAGAGAAGCGCTGCTGCATTCTGCACATTCTCCGTTATCGTTTCTTTTCGTCGGACAGTGTATGATGCTTGGCGATGAGATAACCGAGGAGTTTATGGTAAAGGTAATTGTATCGGCAGTCGTTTCCTGTGCGATATATTATCTGATCGGCTATTTCACACTGAAAAAGAAGATCGGCCTCGAACCGGCGAAATTATAATAACCCACACCTGTTTCCAAAAATCAAGTAATAATCAATAATGGGAAATAAATTTCGGAGATGGCGTAAATAACATAATCATACGGAGAATAATATGATAATAGCCAACAAAGAAATAACAATATACCCCGCGAGCAATACGGGCAGCCCTCTCGTGATCCTGAACTCGTTCGGTGACGAGGGTGCAGCGGTACATGAAGAATTGCGGAAGATGAGGACAGCGGACTTTGCGCTCGCATCCATAATAATCACGGATTGGAACGCTGATCTGTCCCCGTGGGCGATACCACCGGTGTACAAGAACGACGACCCGTTCACGGGCGGGGCTGACGCATATCTTGAAACGCTGACAGGGGAGATCGTACCTGCTATTATTGCGGAACTCGGCAGCAAGCCTGCATATATTGCACTGGTGGGATACTCGCTCGCGGGACTGTTTGCTGTATATGCTATGTATCGCACCAAGCTGTTTTCGA
>CAMVBT010000082.1 GCA_947165805.1 uncultured Clostridia bacterium | reverse complement strand
ATACCAGGAGAACGAGGAATTTACCGTGCGCTGTGAGTCGCAGGAGCTCGGTACGCTCGTAATGCCGCCTCCCGTGGGCGAGAAGATAGCGATAGCCGGCCACGTCTGGATAGTGACCGAGCTCGACCGTGAGCATCATCTGGTCTACTGCGAGCCTGACAAGGGTAAAGTCCCCGCCTACTTCGGGGACTGCCCCGGCGACATCAATACAAAGATACTTCTGCGTATGCGTGAGGTGCTGCGTGAGGACAAGAGCTATCCGTACCTGATGCAGAACGCCGTTCAGCGTCTTGCGCAGGCGAGGTTATCGGCGCGGAGCTCCGGAGTCGCGGAAAGACCGCTGATAAACCTCGGCGGGAATATGTGGGCGCTGTTCCCGTGGCTCGGGACATACGCTTTCCTTGCTCTCGAGCGGTTTTTAAAGATACGCTGTGCGGAAAGGCTCGGGCTTAAGAGCCTCGACCCGTCGCGTCCGTACTTCATGCAGTTCACGATGAAAGCGGGGGAGAAGCAGTTCTTTGAGATACTCGCGGACGAGGCGGAAAAGCCCCTCGACCCGTTGGAGCTGGTCTATCCCGATGAGGTGCCGGTGTTCGAGAAGTACGACGAATATGTGCCGCCGGAGCTTGTGAAGAAGGGCTTCGCATACGGCGTCCTCGGGACAGACGAGATGCTCGCGCGCGTGAAAGAGTGGGGGAGCGTTTACGCGGGACTGTGATGCCGCGCTCCCGGGAATTGACACGGGACAGTCTATATGATATAATAAATATGCCGTATAGCGGCATTGAACGGTATAAGTAACGAAAGGAGCAGTAATATGGCATCAAGAGGCACATACATGATGAATGAGCAGCAGTTCGCGCAGCTCTGCGGGTTCTACAGCACCCTCGGATACAGCGGCGAACAGGTGAAGAAGCTTTCGGAGAACTGCTTCGGCTATAAGGTGAAGGTCGGAGAGGAAGAGAGATATTCCCCGGAATGGTCGTTTTACCCGCGGCACGAGCCGTCGGAGTTTGCGCCGCCGGGCGGAGGAATGGGCGCAGTAATGGCTTCTGCAGCTATGATGGGCGGAATGATGAAGGGCGCGGCGATGTCACAGCCGATGATGGGCATGGCAATGATGGATATGGCAGAAGCGCCGGCTCCGATGCCGAGAATGAAGAACGCGGCTCCCGCTCCCTCGGAGTTCAGCACCGCGGAAACGAAAAATCCGAAAGAAAACGAGCCGCAGAGCCCCATGGACTCCCCGGCGGCTATTTTCTCCGCCAATGTAAACACGGGCTCATGGTCGTACCTGCGCAATATGATAAGTGTCGGCAGGAAGATAGACACAAGCTTCGTGCGCATCGAGGAGATACTCAATTCATACCCCTATAAGCTCGACCCGCCCGAGAACGGTGCTCTGTTCAGGGTCAGCACCGAGTATTCGTCATGCCCGTGGGACAAGGAAAAAGACCTGCTTCTTATGGAGATGAAGGCGAAGAAGGCCGACACCTCCGTAAAGCAGAATCTTGTGTTCCTTATAGATGTTTCCGGCAGCATGACCGACAACTGGGTGATCGTGCAGATGTCGGCGGCTGCGGTAATGAGCAGGCTCAAAGCGGGGGATACGCTTTCGATAATATCCTACAGTGACGATACACAGACGGTCGTGAAGCAGATAGACTGCGGCGACAGGGACAAGTGTGTGGACGCCCTGCTCGCGGTGGACGGCATCGGCGGCTGCACCAACGGCAGCGACGGGCTCGAGAACGCGTACAGATACCTCTCCGAGACATACGACAAGGCCGCCAACAACCGCGTGTTCATATTCACCGACGGCGACTTCAACTTCGGAGTGACCTCCGAGGGCGGTCTCACCGACTTCATTTACAAAAAGCGTGAGACAGGCATCTACCTTTCGATAGTCGGCTATGGCAGACAGAATTTCAAGGACAACAAAATGGAAGCTCTTGCCATGAACGGCAACGGGAATTATACGTTCGTTTCCAATCCCGCGGACATACTCGACAACCTGTGGGACAAGCTGGTCTCCAACCTGATAACGGTCGCGAAGGACGTGAAGATATCCGTCGAGCTGAACCCCGCCTATGTCAGCGAGTACAGGCTCATAGGCTACGATGCGCGCAAGCTCACGCAGAAGGAGTTCAACGATACGGAAAAGGCCGCGGACGGCATAGGCTCGGAGCACAACGTCGTGGCTCTTATCTCGCTGAAACGCGGCAAGGCAGAACGGCGGTATTCCTCACGATATGTCACAGCCGCCGCTGCCGGCAGCGAAGACGAGTTCGCGTTCATCGAGGTGCATTACAAGTCCCCTGAGGGCGAGGACCTCGTTTACACGAAGGCCGTGACTGCCGCGGAGATCGAAAGCGCGGAAAGGACGAACATCGGAACGGCTTCAATGCTGGCGCTGTTCGGACTTCTGGTGAAGGACTCCGAATACAAGGGTGCAGCGACGCAGGAAATGCTCGCGAAGCTGCTCGACGAAGCCGACAAGGACGGCGCGGAGAGCTCCGCGGATCCTTACGGACATTTCGCAATCATCAGAAAATATCTGAACGTCAGATAACGGTAAAAAAACAAACCCCGTCGGAGCGCGTCCGGCGGGGTCTTGCTATAATACCTGCTTATTCTTCTTCCTTGATGAACTCTATCTTTTCCTTCGGCAGCAGCTTTATCAGCGTTTCCTCGAGCTTTTCGGGGTCGAGTGGCTTGGTCAGGTAATCGTCGAAGCCCACGCTGATATACTGCTCTCTCGAGCCGAACCGGGCGTTGGCGGTGAGGCATACGGCGGGAGTGCGTGTATTCTTCGACTCCTTGCCGCTGCGTATCTCCTGAAGAGTTTCCACGCCGTTCTTTTCGGGCATTATCTGATCGAGTATGATTATGTCGTAGTGCTTCGAGTTCGCGAGCTTGACGGCCTGCTCGCCGCTGAGGGCTGTGTCTGTGTGTATGCCCGTGCTGCTGAGCAGCTTGTTCATCAGCATGAGGTTTATCGGGATATCGTCCGCGACGAGAGCCGACGCCTCGGGTGCGCGGAACTTCTCGCAGTATGCGCGGCGCTTCTCGACAGCGCGCTTGTACGCGGCTTCATAGTTGCCGAGGGGCTCACGGCTGACAACGTCCTGCTTTATGCGGAAATAGAGCATGGTGCCGAGCCCGGGCATACTCTCCGCGCGCAGCTTGCTTCCCATCATTTTCAGCAGGGTGGCGGCTATGGTTATGCCGATGCTTTCGCTGCTTTCATTGGCGCTGTCGGACGCGAGGAGCTTCTCGACATCTTCGGGCTTCATTCCGGAGCCTGTGTCCTTTACGGATACGTCGAGCATGATCTTGCCGTGCTCCGCGGGTATATCTTCATAATGCACGGAGAAGGTCACGCTGCCCTTCTCCGTGTTGTTGACCGCGTTGTTGAGCAGGTTCATTATGACCTGTTTCAGGTGCGTATCGTCGCCGCGCAGCATTCTCGGGATATCGGAGCCTATGTCGAGCGTCAGCGCGAGTCCGCGGCTGTCGGCCTCGGGCTGTATCATGTTCGCGAGATCGCTTATCATGCACGAAACATCGTACTTTACCGGAGTGATCCTTGTCTTGCCGGCCTCGATGCCCGAAATAACGAGCAGGTCGTTCGCGAGTCCGAGCAGGGTAGAGCCGGAATTGCGTATGTTCTCGGCATACAGACGTACATTCTTGTCCTTGTTTTCCCGCAGTATCAGCTCGTTCATGCCGAGTATGGCGTGTACGGGCATTCTTATGTTATGCGATACTCTCGAAAGGAACGACGACTTCGCGGCGTTCGCGGCGACAGCCTTTTCCGAGAGGGTTATGAGCTTTTCTCTTCTGCGCTTCTCCGCGTCGATGCCCTCGACCAGCCACAGGACGTGCTCTATGCTGCCGTCGGGAGCGCGCTTGGAGACCACGAATCTCGCGCGGCTCCATACGCCCTTGTGGCTCAGGAATTCCTCGGTGACCGTGTTGGTGTCTTTCAGGCGCTCGTTGAGCGTGGACAGATTGACGAACTCATGTATGATCTCGCGCGAGACCTCGCTGGTCATCTGATCCATTACGGAGTATATGGTCTCCTGCGCGTGGTCGGTCCTGCCGCCTATGAGGTCGGAGACTCTCTGCACCTTGTTCTTTATCTCGCTGAACGTATCGCTGGGAAGGTCTATATCGTGCATGGAGAAGTAGATATTGGCTATCGAGGCGATCTGCTCGTTCATCACGGTCACAGCCTCGCTGGTCATATCACGCTCGCGCTTTTCGGCGTCGATATCCTCGACGAGGAAGATAGCGCTCGCCACCTTGCCGCCCTGCAGTCTTTCCGATACGATGAAGCGCGCTCTGCGCCACTTCCCGTCGGAGCTGAGGAACTCCGTGGTTATCGTGTCGCGGTCGATAAGCCTGTGGTTGAGGGTGGTGAAATCAACGAATTCGAGGATCGCCTCTTTCGACGAGGGGTCGGAGCGGCTCTCCATGACCTTGTTTATCATTTCCTGACAATGGCTGCGCGTGTTTCCGACAAACTCCGTGACCTCATCGACCGAGCTGCGGATAACGACGAACGTATCCTTCACGAAGTTTATCTCGTGCATCGAGACATATATATCGGAGGTCGCGGAGAGCTGGTTGTTCATCTCCTCGGCTTTGAGCTGGCGTCTGCCGGCTCTTATCATTATCACGGTAAGTATCACCAGTGTCGTGAGCGCTGTCAGTGCAGTAAGAAGGAGCATTATCTCGAGCTTCGCGAACTTCTCGGTCACGTCCATAACGGAGACGCAGTGCCAGCCGTTTCTGATCTCGGCGGCGTAGATTAAGTAATGACGGTTCTCGAAGAACAGCTCAAAGTGGTCGTTGGTGTCGAGCAGTATCTTGCTGAAAACGGCGGCTCCGAAGGTATCGGTCTCGGTGCCGTAGTCTCTGCCGACCTGTTTTGCGTCGGAGTTCGCTACCACGATGCCTCCCTCATTGAGTATCATCACGGTGTCGGAATTCTCGAACATCGTTGCCTTTTCGGTTATCGCCTGTATCCTGTCGAGGGACACATCGACGGAGATGACGCTTTTGCCGTCGCAGAGGGTCTTGCCGACAGCGAGCATGACATTGCCTGTCTGAACGTCCACATACGGGTCGAGTATGGTGAGCACGCCGGGCTGGGACATCGGCTTGGTGTACCACGGGCGTATGGTCGCGTCGTAGTCCTCGGGCGGCACCCAGCCCGTACCGCTGAAAAATCTGCCGTTTATGTAGCCGTAGAGTCCCGTAACGTTCTCGTTGACGGCATTTGTGAACGCCGCCGACTGCTCGGTGATATAAGTCTGTATCTCACTGTCCTGACGGCCTTCCGTTATCATCTTGTCAAGCGCGTAAGCCGTGAGGCTCACACAGTCGATGTTGACGTCGAGATAGTTGTCGAGAAGGTCCGAAGCCTCGGTAGCCGACAGCTTTCCGCCCTTCACCATGCTCTCGGTTATTTCGGTATGCAGTCTGTTGTGGAAACCGAACAGGACAGCCGAGAACAGTGCCGCTACAAGCAGAGTGACGATAACATATTTAAGTATGAGAAGCTTTTCCTTTGTTGTGGCCTTGCCCATCGTTTTTCCCTTTCGGTAAGTTTTTTATCTTCTGCGGCGGTCGCCCTTCTTCATATAGTAGGCGGCCTTATCCTCATACATACACTTGTCCGCGCGGTGGAACACCTCTTTGTAGTCCTTGTCCGCGTTCCTGTCGTAGATCGAGTAGCCCATGGAGATGCTCAGCGGTTTTTTGTACGGCTTTTCGTTCACATTGTCCTGTGCTATGCGGTACTCGAGGCGCGCTATGCTGCTCTTTATCTCGTCCTCGGATATCGTGTTCAGTATGACTATGCACTCGTCGCCGCCTATGCGATATATCTCGCTCTTGTCAAAGACCGAGGTCAGCGCCTTCGTGGCGTCGATTATCGCCATATCGCCGTATTCGTGGCCGAGATCGTCGTTGATGCTTTTCAGTCCGTTCATATCCAGCACTATGACCGAGAACGCGGCTGTTCCTTCCTTTATCGCCTCGTTGATGTGCTTTTCCGTCTGGAGGTATGATGTCTTGTTCAGTACTCCCGTCATACCGTCGAGGTACGCCTGAGCCTTGACCTCCTCTATCTGTAAGTGCAGCTCGTCGCGCAGTGCGAGTATCTTCATTCGCATCGACTCGATGTCGTCGTCGCCATCATAGCGCACGGAGCCGGTCTGTGCGGCGCTTCCGGCTTCGGTGACGTTCACGCCGGACATATTCCTTACCTCGTGCATCAGCTTTTCGAAGTTGTCGGCGAGGTCGTTGAGCTGGCCGTTGACCATGCGTATTCGCTGGCGGTATCTGCTTGTGAGCGTCATTACCAGCACTGCC
Organism: uncultured Clostridia bacterium; assembly: GCA_947165805.1. Taxonomy (GTDB): domain Bacteria; phylum Bacillota; class Clostridia; order Oscillospirales; family Ruminococcaceae; genus Ruminiclostridium_E. The sequence continues at coordinate 2,598 of CAMVBT010000082.1, read as the reverse complement.
GCAGCGAGGAGCGACGATGCCGTGGTGATGACCGTTGTCCAGATCATCGGGGCGACCTTCGCGTCGTAATACTGCTTGCTGAAATCGACCGCGACAATGCCCGCGACTCTGCCCGAGGAATCGAACACCGGGCTGTACGAACTGTAGAACTCGCCCCAATCGTCCTTATAGGGTGCCTCGTCCACGGCCGGCATACCTCTGCTCGCCCTGTACAGCGCATCAGTGTAGGTCACCGGTTCGCCGAAGACCCCGGGGTTATTGAGCGTCGGGTCGAGGCCGAATGAGAAGTGCTTGTCGCCGTCGTCTCTGATGCAGTAGATATATTCGAGCTCAATGTTTTCGCTGAACTCGCGCAGCGTGCTCATGATCTGTTCATATTCCGGCGCGCCCCTGTCGTCGGGAGTTACTGTTCTGAGCGCGTTGCCGTCGATCATTGAAGCGGCGGTATTCGAGATATCGAGCATACGGCTGTTTATCTGCGACTTCATCGCCGTGGCGGACTGATAAGTCAGAAGGATACCGAGCACGGTGTTCACGCTGAACCGTATCAACACGAGCAGCGCCATATATTTTGACATCGGGTCTATCTTCCGTTTCATGATACACCTTCTTCCGGAGAGATCTGTTGCTGCGACGCGGGCTCTTTGCGGCGCCGAATGATACATATTCATTCTCTGTCACTGTCTGCCAAAGATATCCGCAAGCAGTGACACAGCATATATTTAATATCATTATAGCACAAAAAGCAATTGATGTAAAGAGCAAAATTTAACAAATCAGACAAAAATTAAATTCAAAAAAGGACTCCCGGAGATATTTTCTCCGGGAGTCCGTGGTGTTGTCACTTATGATGTTATTATTTCAAAAAGGGAGGCTAAGTCCGCGCCGTCGGATTTCTTTAAACCGGCGGGAATGTACTTGCTGCTCATGGCCATGAACATTGAGCCGTCGGAGCTTTCGGAACCGATAAGAGCGATGAGAGTCTCGTCCTTGGAATCCACCCATTCATACAGCGTTACGCCGTTGGTATCCATATTGATGTCGGCCTTGCCCTTGACAGCCTTGATATCGGAGTACAGAGCCGTGAACTTCGACGAGCTTCCCGGTATTAATGCCGCTCCGTAGAAAAACTTGCCGTCGGAGTTGAAGTAGAGCATCACGGTACATTCGGTGCCGTTGATCTTTTTCATGCCGCCATAGCCGTATACGCCGTCTCTGATAAGTCCCACGTCGCAGCCGTCGGTCAGCGCCATTGTCTTGACGACATCGTTCTTCGCCGTTCCGAAAGCCGGGAAGGTTATCGGCAGGGAAGCGGAAGCCGTCTTTTCAGCCGCCTTTACCTTTGCCGTAACTGCCGAGGACTTGGTCTGAACGGAATATTTGCTTCCGTTCTTCACAAGAGCCGCAACCTTGAACTTATATGTACCTGCAGCGAGGTTCTTTACGGTAAGGCTCGTTTTTGCGACGTTCTTGAGAGTTTCATACTTGCCGGTCTTGCTGTTGAGCTTGTAGACCCTGTACGCGTCGGCGCCGGAGACCTTTTTCCATGTCAGCTTGACAGTTGTTCCGGATACGGTCGCCTTGAGATTTTTGGGAGCCGCGAGCTTTTTTGTCGCTGTCGTCGATGCGGTTGTCGTCGATGCGGCGCTTGCCGGTACCGTGAGCGGCTGACTTACCGCCGGGAACCCGGCGAACGCGATCACACCCGCAAGCAGTACACCCAGAAATCTTATTTTTTTCTTCATAGTAAAGTCCCTCCTGACATTTTTCCTTTTCCGCGGCTTATGACCGCCTTAATACAATAATTATATCACATATAACCGAAAAAATCAATGGGAGAAGATGGGAAATTTTATAAAAATACTATGAATGGGAAAGCGAGCTTATGACCTGCGCGTCGTTCGCGTCCTTTATCGAGCAGGTATCGCGGGAGTAGAAGTTGCCCGTAACGTCCCACAGCACCGGCACGAATCCGTGCTCCGTGATCTTCTCGAGCACGATCTTCAGGCATTCGGAGGAGTCCGTATATATAGCGTCCTTCGCGAAATTGCTTTTCGGGTATCTCGATGTTGTTTCGCCGAGGAATACGGGTATGCCCTTGCTGCCGAAGGCGTTGTCCAGCAGCGCGAGCTGACTGTCGGTATAGTCGAGCCAGCCCTGCGAGCCTATCTGATTCATCCAGTACATCGCGTTGTCAACATAATGCACAGAGACCATGAGCCTGTCGGCGGTCTTGTCCGTCGGTATGAGGAAGCGCTTCGATGTCGTGTTGTCGATGTTCGTCCAGTATCCCGATATTATGAGCGTCCTTTCGGTGTTGCTGCCGCCGGTTGCTCTTACGGCATCGACGAATACCTGATTGAGCGTGTTCGTGGAGAGATAGGCGTCGTCCTTCTTCTGCTTCACGAGCTCGCCGCTTTCGTCAAAGCGGTCGCCGCCGAGGTATTCGTTATAGCCCTCGAACACGAGCTTTGACGGATAATCCTTGAAATACTCCGCTATCTGCGTCCAGAGTGTTCTGAAAAACTTGCTGCTCTCCTCAATGTCGTTGCGTCTGATGATGAACTCGTCGAAGTGGTGGATATTCACCACCGCGTA
>CAMVBT010000081.1 GCA_947165805.1 uncultured Clostridia bacterium | reverse complement strand
AAGTATCTTATAATCGTCCTGCGTTATCCTGTGAAAATATTTCAGCGTCAGCACGCGCTGCGCAAGCTCCGCCGCCGTCAGCTCCCCGCATGAAGCAAGCGTGCTCATCGTCTGGTGATACAGCAGGCTGTACGGGAGCCTGTCGAGCTTCGGAGGCTCGACCCAGCGCTCCTCGAGGTACACCTGCACGAGCGCTATGCCCTGTATCAGCTTCCACGGTACGGTCTCGGGCATCATCGTGCGCGGTTCTGGCATTTCCTCACGCATAACGAACCACATCTCAGGCGGGAGCTCCCTGCGTCCGGTGCGCCCCATGCGCTGCAAAAACGACGACACCGTGAACGGCGCGTCTATCTGGAACGCCCTTTCCAGCCGCCCGATATCGATGCCGAGTTCAAGCGTGGCAGTCGTCACGGTGGTCATGAACACGTCCTCGTCCTTCATAGCCGCTTCGGCAGTCTCGCGGTAGGAAGCGGACAGGTTGCCGTGGTGTATCAGAAATCTGTCGCGCTCGTGATTTGCCTCGCAGTAGGAGCGCAGGGTCGTTGTCACAGCCTCACATTCCTCGCGGGAGTTCACGAATATCAGGCATTTCTTGTCCTTGGTATGCTCGAAGATATAGCCCATGCCGGGGTCGGCGTGCTTGGGGGCTGTATCAGTGGGAGCTTCCGGCAGCGGCAGAGCTTCGAGCTTTTCCCTGCCCTCCGATGCCTGAACGTCCGAAATGTAGAAGTGCTCCATTGAGAGCCGCCATTTCATGCCCTTGGCTTCTATCCTCGGTATGAACGTCCTTCGCCCGGAGCCGTAGGAGAGGAACTCGCCCGCCGCCTCAAGGTCGCCTATCGTAGCGGACAGCCCGATGCGGCGCGGGTTTATTCCCGCGAGCTTCGACAGGCGCTCGATAAGGCAGATAGTCTGACCTCCGCGGTCGCCGCGCATCAGGGAATGGATCTCGTCGATAACGATGAAGCGCAGGTCTCCGAACAGCTTCGGGATAGCCGAGTGCTTGCGGATAAGCATGGCTTCGAGCGACTCGGGCGTTATCTGTAATATTCCCGAGGGCTTCTTCATCATCTTCGCCTTATGGGACTGCGAGACATCGCCGTGCCAGTGCCACACGGGTATATCCGCCTCGGCGCACAGGTCGTTGAGCCGCGTGAACTGGTCGTTTATCAGCGCTTTCAACGGTCCTATGTATATTGCGCCGACGGACTTCGGCATATCCTCGGAGAACAGGGTGAGAATGGGAAAGAAAGCGGCTTCTGTCTTGCCGGAGGCGGTAGACGCGGACAGGAGCACATTATCGTCGGTATTGAAAATGCCGTCGCCGGCGGCGGTCTGTATCGCGCGCAGGGACTCCCAGTTATTTCTGTATATGAAATCCTGCACGAAGGGCGCGTATCTCTCAAAAATACTCATTTTTACTCAAATTAGACCTCAAACTCGGCGAACTCGCCGCTGTCATCGTCGTCGCCGCCGGGGGCGGAGAACTGCAAACCGCCGGAGCCGATGAACTCCGTGATATTGATATCGGGATTCTGATAAACAATATCAAGCAGCTCTATGAAGTCGCGTATGACCTCGCGCGGGGTGATGTGCGTATCGGCGCCTATCCTGCCGAACTCGGTCTTTATGAACGCTATCATATCGTCCTGCGTGATGCGCTGTTCATAGCCGAAGAGCTGGGCGTGTATGTCCGCGAGCTTTTCGGTCAGCACCAGCATTTCCTCGTATGTGAGCGGCACAAGATGTATCACGGGAGCAAGCATATCCTTTATGCCCTCGCGCCCGAAGCGCCCCTCCGCGAGCCGCGACCGCAGCGCCTCATAACTGTACACTCCGCGCCGCGTGTCCTCGATGCACTGCGGAGTGCCGCCCATAATGATGCCGAGATGCTTCGCCTTGCCCTGCAATGTATCGTTGTACATCGTCAGTATCTTTTCATAGTTATACTGCCGTGTTATGGAATTCGGTATCTTATATATATTCACAAGCTCGTCTATCAGCACCAGCAGCCCGCTGTAGCCCGCCATTTTCAGGAACGCCGCGAACAGCTTGATATACTCGTACCAGTCGTCGTCGGTGACTATGATATTAACGCCGAGCTCCGCCTTTGCGTCGGTCTTGGTCGCGTACTCGCCGCGGAACCACTTCGCGACTTTCGCCTTATCCTCGTCGTTCCCGTCGGCGCAGGCACGGCAGTAGACCGTAAGCAGCCGCGCGAAATCAAAGCCGTGCACCATTTCGTTCAGCGAGCTTATCACGGTGTATATCTTCTTCTCCACGGCTTTCGCAAATCCGGGAGAGTCGGCTTCAAGCCCGCTCTCCGCAGCAGTCTCCGACTGCACGCCGCTTATCCAGCGGTCGAGTATCAGCGTGAGAGCTCCGCCGTCCGGGCAGGTCTTGGTGGACATATTGCGGATTAGCTCCTTGTAGGTCGCGAGACCCTGACCTTTTGTGCCTTGCAGCCGCCGCTCCGGCGACAGGTCGGCGTCCACGACCACGAAACCCCTGTCCATTACATGGCTTCTTATCGTCTGGAGCAGGAAGCTCTTGCCGCTGCCGTACTTGCCGACGATGAAGCGGAACGACGCGCCGCCGTCCGCGATGATGTCAACGTCGTGCAGCAGCGCGTTTATCTCGTTTTCCCTGCCCACGGTTATGTACGGCAGCCCCGTGCGCGGAACAACCCCGCCTTTGAGGGAGTTTATCACAGCCGAGGCTATGCGCTTCGGTATCTTCATTCCGTTATCATTCCTTTCAGTTCGTCCGTATAATCCTCTATCACGCCCGGTTCGGAGCCGGACAGGTCTATCACCGTGTCCCCGAACAGGTCGAACAGCTTTTCGTTTATCGCGTCGGCAAGCAGCGAGGGCATACTGCCCGCGGCCTTCGCGGCGGCGTTCGCGTCCCCGCCGTAAAGCAGACAGCGCAGATAACCCAGCTCGCCCCCGTTCAGCGGCAGGCCGCTGTCCTCCGGCACGGACTGCTCCGGCTCCGGTACGAGCTCCGGGGCTGCGGGAGCTTCGGGCTCCTCCTCAACTATCAGCCTGTCGCGTATGATGTCGGCGGACTGCCTTATGCCGCAGAGCTTCGTCACATCTATCTCTATCTTCGCGGTCTGTTCGCGCTTCTTTGCCTCGTCCAGCCTGTCCATGGCGGCAGCGATCAACTCTGCCTCCTCCGGAGATGCAGCACAGCCGCCGAGCCTGAACCTGAACTTATACCTCTCGCGCATGAAATGATCCACCGAGCGCAAAAGCCCGCCGAGAACACGGCTGCCGCCGGGTATGACATTCAGCTTCTCGCAGTACCATATCCCATTTACACATTCGTATCTCTCGCAGTCGCCGAACTCATACACGAAACTCCTTCCGCGCAGCTTATCGACAAATACCGCGGTGCGGAACAGCTGATGATACGTCCTCGTCCGTCCGCCCAGCAGCTCCGCTGCGGACTCAGGACTTCCGGCGAGACAGCGTACCACATCGCACACCACAGCCCGCATATCGTCGGGGTACGCCCTGTAGAACGGGGACTTTCCGATATCGCAGGACGAGAGCAGCTTCACCGCGTCAAACAGCTCCTCATCGCTGCCGACGCCGCAGTTCATCAGCGCCGACACAGCCGGTAACATCTCACTCCCCGATACCTGCGCAAGCTGAGCGGGCAGTCTGTGGTAGATGACGAGGTCTTTTATCCACCGGTCTATCTCCGTTTTCAGAGATGCCGGGATATCGCATTTGCCGCGTATCTCCGCGAGCTTCGCGATGCTCTCCTCCGGGCTCTTTGCGCCGATGCCGTTTATCAGCTCATAGCACAGCACACTCACGAAGGACACGGGAGCGGGTCTGTATTCACCTCTGCGCGCGGCAGTCCGCCATGTGAAATAACCCCGTAACTGCTCGATGTTCATATCCGCGTAGGTCGGGAAATACCGTTCAAACCTGCCCGTGTATTCAAGGTCGTCCTCGTAGTCCTCCATGAACTCCGCCTGCGCGAGAAAGACGCGCTCCTTCGGCTGCCAGTACATATTGTCGGCAAAGGCGATATCGCGCATACGGCTTACGCGCTCCGGGACCGCTGATCTCTGCGCGGGACGCGGTATCTGTGCCGCAGTGCGCAGTATGGGCTCGTCACGGTAGACACCGTCCTCCGCAGCGTTCTTTTTCAGCTTGTCGTCCTCTGTTATCTGCTGTATCAGCCTGTATATGTCCGCAAGCTGTGCCTTTTCGTCCACCGTTCCGTCACCCCCTGTCCCGAGTTCATTCCATATTATTATAACACACCGGACGGGATTTTTCAATCGTTCGCGGCGTATTTTTACCTGAAATGTCCGATTACCGGGACAATTATTGACATTTAAACTTAATTATGATATAATATGTTGTTGTATAAATGACTGCTCCGCGCAAGGAAGATATACCATAATGCTGTATCCGACGGCTGCGAGGCAGAGAGTTTCCGCCTGCTGTGAGGCAGCTTACGGTTTGGGGGCGCGGGCTCCGCGCAAGGAGTTGACTTGTATGAAAAAAATGCTTTTCGCTCTGCTTATATTGCTCTGTATAATAACCGTCGCATTGTTCCCCGCAGACCTGTTCCTGTTCGCAGTGCCGGAATGGGTGATATACTCGCTGCTGGCGGCAATTACCGCCGTCACGATTCTGATATTCGTCAGGGGCGGCGCAAAACTTCCCGTGAAGATCGTTTCCGTGCTGCTGACCGCGGCGGTGATACTGACCTCACTGGGAGGGGTATGGTGCGACCCGTATTTCAACAACATCTATTTCCGGGTCACCGACACGCCCCTGACCGAGCCTTACGACAAACGGCTCACGGCGGCGGAGGCTGCTTCCGACCTCGACTATGCGGTGAAATATCTGGTCAAGTGCCACCCGGCTCTGCGGGACGGCCTGACAGCCGAGATGCGGCAGAGATACGACCGCGTCAGGGAACTCACCGATAAGGACGGCGGAACGACCGTGAACGGCCTCGCGCGGTATGTATCGTATATATTCTCGCCGCTCGGCGACGCGCATACCACTGTTTCGCGAAGATACCCCGCGCCGCTGTACCTGAAACATTACTACAGATTCAAGTCCGCGGGATACAAGGTCTCGGCGGTGAACGGAAAGACCGTAAAAGAGATGCTCGAAACGAGCAGGGACCTGTACAGCTTCGAGGCGGAGAGTTGGGAACTGGAATGTATGAAGAACGACCTGCTGAACCTGCAGGGTCTTGACTACCTCGGCTTCGACGTTTCCGGGGACATAACATACACATTCACGGACGACGCGGGCAGCGAGCTGTCGGAGACTTTCTCCTCCGATGATTTCGTCACTTACAGGGAATACATAGAGTTCAACGGCGAGGAAAGCGTGACCCCGGACAGTGGGGAGTTCGTAAGCTACAGCATCGACGAAGCCGAAAGCCTCGCGGTGCTCACGCTGAAAGAATGCATATACAACGACAAGTACCAAAAATGCCTGCGGGATATGTTCACGGAGATAAAAGCCAAGGGCATACATAACCTCGCGGTCGATCTGCGGGACAACGGCGGCGGCAATGATATGACAGCCGTGGAGTTCATACGCTATCTCGACACCGACGGGTATAAATACGCCTCGGAAACGCAGAGACTCGGCATTTTCTACACTCCGGTCAGCAACGACTACGCGGTGAACGAGCGGTACGCCGATCTGCTGTTCACCGGCAGGCTGTATGTGCTGACATCGGCGGGCTCTTTCAGCTCCGCGATGCTGTTCCCGCAGTATATCAAGGACAATAAGCTCGGCACGCTGATAGGCGAGCCTCCCGGCAACGACCCCAACGGCTTCGGCGAGATAACGGGGTTCAGACTTCCCGTTTCGGGGATCTTCATATACGTTTCGACAAAGCGCTTCTTCCGCGCCGACAAGGAATGTAAGGACAAATACGTCATGCCCGATATCGCCTGCGACGCCGATGAAGCCGTGAATATACTCTATGATACGATAAGAGAGGGATAATACAATGAAAGACGAAAGAAACCTGAAAATACTCGAACCCGCGGCGCTGATAGCCACGGTAAGCGTAATATCGTTCATAGCGCTCGCGATCTGCGGATACTCGTTCGTAAAGCATCTGCTCACGCCCCTAAGCGGAATGAACGATGATGAAGCGATATGGAAGCTGATAACCGAGGGCGTCGATATGCTCATACTTATCGTTTCCGTGATATTCATGATACTTGCGATGGTGCAGGTCAAGAAATTCGGCACACCGTTCATAGCCGAGGTGATAACCGCTCTGAACACAGCCGCGTTCGTGGTGATGACCGGCGGTATGGTGCATATGCTGCTGGTCGCGGTATATCCCATGGTGATAGCGATAAACACCTTCAACGTCGCGGACTACGGCGATTATTCGTTCGGGTGCGGCGCTATGCTGTTCGGAGGTTTTCTCATGGCATCGACCGAGCTGGTGAAGTACGGAGTCCGCACCGTCACACCGACCCAAAGATCGCATACAAAGGAGGAACAGCCCTCCGAAAAGACCGGCGATGAACCGGTAAAACAGGAAAAGTCCGTGCTCCCGAAACAGTCCGGAGAGCCCGAGGAATATCAGGAATAAAAAAAGAGGAGCCGCGGCTCCTCTTTTCTTATTCATTTTCAGTGAGGCAGATATGCGACCAGCTTTTCGGTGAGCTCTGCGAACGGGCGCTTGAACCAGTCCTTCTCGCTCTTCTTTATGATGATCGTATCTTCTTCGGCAATACCGAGCTTTTCCATATTGATCGTGAAGTCGGTCATAAGGAAGAACTTCCACTTATAGACATCTCTCTGATGAGCTATCATATCGTGGAGCTGCTCGTAGGTGCACTGCTTGCTGGCGTTGTCGCGGCCGAAAACTATGATCGTGAGTATGACCTGCGAGGGGCGTTCTTCCTCGGGAGTCCCCGCGAGCCTTACGCCCACATCGTCCATAAGCTTTGCTGTACGGTCGAGCATCGGGCAGGCGCCTGTGCTGTCTCCGCCTATCCTTATCTCATCGACCTTATATTTGCGCAGAGGCATATTGACTACCTTGATATCCTCATCAGCGACGAAGAGGATACCGGAAACGTTCTGCTGTCTGCCGGTCTTGCGGAGCGCGCTGCCGAACTTCTTGATCGCGGCGATCGCGTTATCGTGCTGCTCGGGTGTTATACCGTTGCAGTCAAAGGCAAAAAGCTGTAAAGAAAGAGCGTCATTCATGATTTTTTACCTCCCGTTATTTTCTGTATTTTTTATTATAACATTTATTTCCGATTATTTCAATAGTTTTTACAAAATTTTTTCCGGCATATCCGCGCTTATAGCATATAAATCAGAAAAAATCAATAGTAGAAGCGACCGGAAAGAAAAAAACACTCCCGTAGGAAATATCGGGGGCGCGGGCTCCGCGCTTATTTCTTTCCGTACAGTACCGAGGAGCCCGTGAGCAGGAGCCGCTTTGCTTCCTTTTCCGTCATGAACAGGCCGCTTGTTGTGCCGATGAGCTCGACCTTTTCGTAGCCCGCGTCACGGAGAGACTGCATGAATGCCTGCACATCGCCGCAGCGCTCGGGGGTGATGATATCGTGTATCGCGAAAACTCCGCCCTTCTTCAGGGTACGCAGAGCTCCCGAAACGATGCCGCAGAAATCCCCGTGCGACCTGCCCGCCGGGAAGCTCCCTGTCACCGCGTCGAAGGTCTCGTCCTCGAACGGCAGCTCGGTGACGCTGCCCTCGACGAACTCGGTGCGCTCCTTGACTCCCTCGGTCGCGGCGTTGTACTCGAACAGCTTTCTGCGCGAGGAGACTCCGCAGCCGGAAGGCAGGTCAAGTCCGACCATAGTTGCGCCCTTGCAGCGCTTTGCGCAGGCTATGGTGAGAGCTCCGCTGCCGCAGCCTATATCGAGTCCGCGTCCGCCCTCGGGAATGTCTATCAGCTTTGCTATGCCTTCTGCGATGTGTCTTGACAGCTTTCTCGAGCCGTTATCGGAGAACTTCACATGGGCGTAGGCGCTCCATGCCGCGACAGCACCGCAGCCGAGAGCTCCCGCCGCCAGCACGAACGCCGCGGCTCCGCCAGCCTTCGACTGTTTCTTCTTCGCGGCGGAATTTACTGCCAGAGCCGTTATCGCGAGCGCACCCGTTCCGCCTCCGAGCACCGCCAGAGCCGCGCTCGGCACGGGGTTCCCGTACACCGGCATATCCGGCAGTCTGTCGAACAGCGAGTAGGTCTTTTTCAGCGGTGCGTCCGTCATTTCGCACTCGGCATACATAAGGGGTATCATGGCTTTCAGGACGGTATGGCTTATCATGTTGAAGCCGTTGCCCTCGATGAAGCGCTCATAGTTCTTCTCGTCCCAGTCGTTCTCGAACTTGATGCCCGCGGCTCCGAGGAGCTTCACCACTGTCCTGCCGACGGTATCGGCCTCGGCGTGCAGGAAATTCGGAGCTATCAGGCGTCCGCCGGGTCTGAGAACGCGGCGTATCTCGGCGAGCACCTTGCGGGGCGCGTCAACGATATGCAGGGCATTTGCGATGATGACAACATCGAAGCTGTCATCGTCGAACGGCAGGAACGTCGCGTCCGCGTAACGGAAGTCGAGGTTCTGCGGCACATATCCCGTTCTCGCGCGGGCGAGCAGGTTCTCGGCGACATCGGTAGCGACCATGCTTTCGGCGGCATCGGCGACGTTCTTCGCGATAAGGCCTGTTCCCGCGGCTATCTCAAGTACGGTCTTTCCCTTTATCGCGCGGCGTATCATGCCGTACATCTCCATATACGCGGGTCTGTTCACCCGCATGAAAATGTCGTACACCGGAGCGTAAAGATCCCATACCGTATTTTTGCTTTCCATTGAAATTTCCCCCTTGTATCTTTCTTTTCTCATATTATACCACGTTTTTTCTTTTTTTGCAAGTATTATAATACAATTGACATCAACGATATTATCTGTTATAATATATGTTGGTGTAACATTTCCGAGCGCAGGACGGGGGGGGAA
>CAMVBT010000080.1 GCA_947165805.1 uncultured Clostridia bacterium | reverse complement strand
GAGAATGTACGGCGATATAGTCCGCAGAAGGGAGAAGTTCGTCTCGTCCGGCGAGCGCATAATACCGCGCGCGTGCAGTATATCTGTCCCCGACGACCTCAATGATCTCGGCGAGATAGTAAAGTTCGGCCGCGAGTTCGCAGGTCAGATGCGTGATAACAGGCTTTTCTGCAAGGCCTCGGAGATCATAGCCTCCCGCGATTACGGTATTATGAGCCACATGGATCAGATACTCAACCGCGCGATAGCCGAGAACAAGTTCCGTATGTATTATCAGCCGATATATTCCGTTGACCGCGGCAGGTTCATCTCCGCCGAGGCGCTGATAAGGCTGATCGACGACGATTACGGCTTCGTGTCTCCGGGTCTGTTCATACCAGCCGCGGAGCGCAAGGGCGTTATCCTGCCGATCGGTGATTTCGTCCTCGAGGACGTGCATCGTTTCATATCGGAGAACGATCTCGAAAAGCTCGGGCTCGAATACATCGAGATAAACCTTTCCGTAATGCAGTGCCTGCAGGAGGAGCTGCCCGAAAAGCTCGCTGTGCTCGGCGAGAAATACGGGGTCTCGCCTGACAAGGTGAACCTTGAGATCACGGAGACCACAAGCGCGGACATCGGCGCGTCCATCATGGACAACAACCTCGAGATGCTCTCCGGAATGGGCTATACGTTCTCGCTCGATGATTTCGGCACGGGCTACTCGAATATGCAGCGCGTCTCGCGCCTGCCGCTTAAGATGATAAAGCTCGACAAGAGCCTTGTCGACGATATGGAGTCCCCCGACGGGCTTTCGATAATGCGAAATACCGTGAAGATGATGCGCGACATCGACAAGGAGCTGGTCGCCGAGGGTGTGGAGACACAGGAAAACTTCCGCTGTCTCGAGGAGCTCGGCTGCAACTTCATACAGGGCTACTACTTCTCAAAGCCGCTTCCCGAAAAGGAATTCGTAGAGTTCATAAAAAAGCATAACAAGGTAACGGCATAACACGCTCCGCGGCTTTACGGAAATCCGCTGTACGGAGCGTTTTTGCTATATGAGGCTGCCGAGCTCGCTCTCGAAGTCGTCGAGCAGCAGCCGCAGCGCCGTGAAGCACATGAGGCTGTACGGGTCGGCACCCTGCCTCTCCACGGGCAGCTCGAGCGGCTGTATCTTCCGCCCCGAGAGCGCGGTGATCGTGCGGTTCAGGGTTATGACCAGCTTGCTCTCGCTGCTCCCGGAGAACGATACCGTAGAGCGCGGAGAAAATCCGCAGTCTACCGCGAACGCGCCGCTTCTGCGCACAGCGTCGAGCTGGCTTTCGTTCTCGGGGCTGAATACTGCGGTGCAGCCGGCGGGCAGGTCTGCGGGTATCACGGCGTCCTTTTTTGCTATGACGACCGCGCCGTCGGCTCCTGATATGACGGGAGCTTCACAGTCGAAGCATACCAGCTCATAGCCGCCGCCCTGTACCGAATAGACGTTCCCCCTGATATATGTCACGTTGTATGTGCGTGAAAGACAGCCGCGTATGAGCCGTTCAAGCGCGCGGTCTGATCCGTTTCCTATAATGAATATCGGTGTCATATCTGCTCCTTTTTCCATAGTTTTTCCGGAAAAGGCCGGAAAATACGGAAGATACGATACAAAGCGGAGAATAAAATGAAGATAAGATTCATAGAACCGGGCAATCTGCCGTACAGGCCCTCGCCCAAGAACCTGTATGTTTACGATAAATATATAAGGACCCCGTCCAACGGCATCATCACCCTTGCCACGATACTAAGGCGCGAGTGGGACGATGTCCTGTGCTACAGCGAGTCCATTTCAAGGATAGTCTGGAACGATATCTACGACGCGGATATCGTGTTCATAAGCATATTTACGTTCAGCGCCGACCGCGGCTATGAGCTCGCCCGGCAGGTAAGGGAGAACAGCAAGGCTCTGATAGTGTTCGGCGGCCTTCACGCGACGCTCGCGTACAGAGAAGCGGCTGAACACTGCGACTATGTAACGCGCGGCGAGGGCGACGAGCTGCTGCCGCAGTTCGTGAGGGCAATAGAACGCGGCGAGATCCCGGAGCTCCCGGGAGTGGTATGCAGGCGTGACGGTGAGATCGTGTCCTTCGGGGAGCCTGTGCCGCCCACCGCACTCGATGTCGTCCCCGACCGAGATCTTATGTACAATTTCCGCAGAATGGCGCGCCGCTGCACGATATGGCCGCAGGTGCACGCGTCGAGGAACTGTCCGCACAACTGCGACTACTGCGCGCTTGTGGCGGCATTCGGACGTGTCGTGAGGACGCGCTCGCCGCAGAACGTCGTCGATGATATAAAGGCAGCAGTTGATTTCTTCGGAAAGCGTATGCTGAATATCCTGTGGATAACAGACGACAATTTCTTCGCGGACAGGAAGTGGGCTGTCGAAACGCTGAACGCGATCATCGACAGCGGCATAAAGTATTCGTTCACCATACAGGCGCGCTATGAGGTGGGATTTGACGACGAGATGCTCGACCTGCTGAAAAGAGCGGGCTTCGAGGAGCTTGCGCTGGGCATAGAATTCCTTGAGGACGAGTCATTTGAGAATTACCACAAAAAAGCACCTACCGGGAGATACTCCGTTCGGTGCGTAATATACAGAGCCACGGGCTCCGTACCCGCGGACTGTTCATATTCGGCGCGGACAACCACGTTCCCGGGATAGGGAAGCGGCTTGCCGATTTTGTCATAAAGAACGACATCAGCGGTGTGCTGATACAGTCGATGTATTTCGTACCGGGTACGCCGGTGTACGAGACTCACAAGGACAGTCTGATAGAGCCGGGGAAATGGTCGCGCTGTGTGGGCAAGACCGTACATTACCCGAAGAATATGACTCCCGCGCAGCTCCAGCGTGAGGTCATCGAAGCGAGCAGGCTCATTTACTCCCGCAGGAGGCTGCTTCAGGCGCTGTTTAAAAAGCGGGGCTCCGAGCGCATACTGTTCATAGGCGAGTATTTCTGGCAAAAGGAAGTCCGCCGTGACATGAAGCGCGAGCTGCCTTATCTGGAAAGCCTCACGCCCGGGAAAGCATGACAGTCTCCCCGCCGAAGAAATCTGCTTCTTCCGGGTCGTGGGTAACGAGTATCACGGTCTTTCCGGCGGTCTTTCCGCGGGTGTAGCTCATAACGGTGTTCTTGGTCTGCGCGTCGAGCCCCTTGAACGGCTCGTCAAGGAATAGTATATCATAGTCAGCGAGCAGCGCGCGCAGAAGTGCGGTGCGCCGCTTCATTCCGCCGCTCAGCTCTCTTACGGGCTTGTCGGCGCAGTCATACAGTCCGACTGCTTCAAGCTCCGGTATCAGGCCGGAGCGTTCTTTTTTTCTGCTCTGCACCAGCCGCAGGTTGGAGAGCACGGACAGGTTCTCGCACAGCCTGTCCTCCTGAAACACCGCGCTGAGCCTGTCGCTGCCGCGCGTCACTGTCCCGCTGTCCGGGGCGAGCAGTCCCATGAGCACCGACAGCAGGGTAGACTTCCCGCAGCCCGAAGACCCCATAACGGCAGTGAAGCTGCCCTCCGCGAATTCGTGCGAAAACCCGTCGAGCACGGTGAGGCTGCCGAATTTCTTGGTGATATTTTCCGCTTTCAGCATTTTTCCGCCTCCTTACAGTTTTTCGATGCGCTTTGCCGTGATGTCGATAAGGAGCAGCACCAGCTTTTCGGTGATGATGCTGAGTACGATTATAACGAGCGTCCACGCGAACAGGTCGGCAGTCTCGAGATAGACCTTCGAGTTGTAAAGCATCTGTCCTATCGAGCCGCGTGGCGTGCCTATGACCTCCGCGGCGACTCCGGATTTCCAGCAGAGCCCGACCGAGAGCTTCACAGCGGAGCGGAAGTACGGCATTATCTGTGACAGATATATACCGAAGAAGCGCTTCATCGGCGGCACACGGAAAATGTCCGCCATTTCCGTGAGACGACGGTCGAATGAGCGTATGCCTTCAAATACATTTGAATATACCACCGGCACGGTTATCAGAAAGGTTATCAGAACGGAAAGCTCCGACGAAGATATCCATATAAGCGCGAGAATGGTGAACGACGCGACCGGGACAGCCTTGACAGCCGAGATGAGCGGCGCGAAGAGCTTCTCGAAAAACACGAGCTTCCCGGCGAGCACCGCGAACAGGACTCCCGTTAGTGTGCCCCGCGCGAATCCGAGCATTATCCTTCCGAGGCTGAACAATATGCTCGGCAGAAACGTCTTCTCCGGTATCAGCCTCACGAGCCGCTGAACGACCTCGACAGGCGACCCGAGCAGCAGGCTTTTCCCGACTGCCATTGCCGCGATCTGCCATACCGCCAGCCAGAAGACCACCGCTCCCGCTGTTATCAGTTTTTTCTTCATGCCGTCACCTCCCGGCCGTGTGGTCTAAAATTCCCCGCAAGACCTTACGACCTGCGGGGAACCGTTTTGTTTGTCAACGATGCTCAGCCGACGAAGTAGAAATCATCGCCGGGGAGCTTGCCGCCGACCGACTGCGCGAGTGAGTCATAAAGCACCTGTAAATAGCCGGAAAGCTTGGTCTTCATCTCCTCGCCGTCGATATAGGTTATGTTGCAGGCGGGCAGAGCCTTCTTCGCAACGGCCTCGGGCACTATCTCATACTTGCCGATGAGGGCTGCGGCTCCGTCGGTATCGCTTGTGACATACTCTACCGAAGCCTTGTAGCCCATGAGGAATTCTTTCAGATAGGGCAGGCTGTTCTCGACGAAATCCTTTCTCGCGACAACGACGCCGGTTATCATTGTGCTGCCGTTATCGAGCCTGTTCCATTCTTCCGTGAGGTCGAGAGCCACTCTTATGCCCTCGTTCTTCATCATAGCAGTGGTAACGAAGGGCTGCGGGAGCATCGCTATGCCGCCGTTCTCTGCGATCGCGCTGACACATTCGGCGTGCTCGGATTTCCATTCGATGTTCACATCGTCGGCGATGCCGTTCTGCGCGAGCAGATAGTTGAGCGCGAACTCCGGTGTCGAGCCCTGACCGCTGGCATAAATGGTCTTGCCTTTAAGGTCGGCAAACGACTGTATCTCCTCCGAACCGCTCTCAACGATATAGATGACGCCGAGAGTATTCACGGCGAGGACTTCTATCTCGCCCTCGGTCTTGTTGTAGAGCACGGAAGCGAGGTTCGCGGGGATGCAGGCTATATCGAGGTCGCCCTTTATGAGCAGGGGAGTGATCTCGTCCGGGGCGGCATATATCTCGAAATCGAATATGCTGTCACCGTAGCTCTCGCAGTTGTCCATGAAGCGGACCATTCCCATAGCCGTAGGGCCTTTCAGAGCCGCTACCTTTACCGAGCCGGGAACTCTGCTCGGATCGGCTTCGGTCTCCTGCGGGGTGGTGCCGGTCGTGGTCTCTGCCGGAGCCGGTGTCGTATCGGCGGCGGTTGTGCTCTCCGCGGCGGTCGTGGTAGTTTCCGCCGCAGCTGTCGTTGCTGCCGCAGCCGTTGTCGTCTGGGTATTGCCGCTGTTGTTCGCGCAGCCCGCGCCGAACATCATCAGCACGGCACCGAATGCCGCGGTAAGTCTTGTTGCTGTTCTTTTCATTGTTGTTTTCTCCTTCTTGTTTAATGAAAAAGCGCCGATACACTATCCGTAACAGGACAGGCAAAGGCGCGGAATATGTCATATCTCATGCCTTTCACCTCGAGCGCGGGGTCATGTTTTCCGCAGGTCACGGTGTCGGTTGCTTTTCTGTTTGTTCCTTGCGGTCGGGAGAGTCCTTCCGCTCGGTGTCTGTATATTATATCATCTTTACGGGATTTTGTCAATACCTGCCTCAATCATATATAATATGCGGTTGCGATAATCCTTGACAAAAGCTGCCGCAGATGATATAATCGGATAGAAAAGAAACTGTCCAGGAGGCTGTCATGTCAGAAGAAAACAAGAACAGCGGTCTGAAGAAGTATTCCGATGCCGCTTCCCTTTATATAACAGAACATTCCGTACAATGGGTCGCTGCCATGCCGCTGCTGCTTACCGGCATCATGCCGCTTCTTGTATTCATTGCCCGACTGTTCTCGGAAGGCCCGTTCATGCCGTTCCACATACTTGATCCGCTGAGGATACCGTTCCTGATCTTCGCGGGCATCACCGCGATGATGAAGATATATCTCGCGGCTGTTTCGCACAGGAAGCCTGCGGATATCATAAAGGAAAACATACCTGTCATATTATTTGCAGCTTTTCTGCTTTGTATGCTCATTTCTGTAATAGTCGTGGGCATACCGCGGTACGACGACCCGTTCAATGAACTCGGCATCTACGAGAACGAGGGTCATCTGATGTACATTTCGTTCTTTGTTGTGTTCTTCTTCTGCGCTTCATGCATAGAGCTGACGGAGATAAAGACCGCGGTGATCAGAACGTTCGTGCTGATCTCGTTTTCCGTCGCTGTTTTTTCGCTGATCGACCTGTATATCGTGGAGATACCCTCGTTCCATTATATGTGGGACGGCTGTATGCCCGGTGTATTCAACAACCCCAATCACTACGGCTATTATCTCACGGTGATGACCATGCTGAGCACGGGTATGCTGCTGTATGAAAAGAGCACGGCATGGCAGATAACGGGGCTCGTTTCCGCCGTCGCGCACTGCGCGGTGCTTGTGCTGAACGACACGTTCGGCTGCTATCTCGCGGTATGGGCGGGATTTCTGTTCTTCATCGTCACCGGCATTATAGTTTTCAGGAAATTCCCGCTGAAAATACTTATCCCCGCCGGGATGCTGATACTGTTCTCGCTGGTGCTCACCACATGGCAGGGCTCGATGTCCGACAATTTCGTAAATCTCGGCAACGATGTGACCGATATAGCCTCCAACAGTGAAAACTCCGGGCTCGCGGGGACGGCGCGCTGGGTGCTGTGGCAGACCGCTGCCGAGGGCATACTTGAAAGCCCTGTATTCGGTCAGGGCGTCGAGGGCTGGGCTGATATCCTTCTGGAAAGATCGCATACCGGCATACACGCTCACAACGAGTATCTGCAATACGCGCTGTTCTTCGGCATACCGGCTCTGATATGCTATGTCGGAGGCATATTCGCGGTGTTCCTCCGCGGCCTTAAAAACCGCAGGATCATGGACGGCTATACGCTCATGGCTCTTGCCGCAGCTTTCGGCTACTGTGTCTCGGCGTTCTTCGGAAATCCGAAGTATTATACCGCGCCGTTCTTTTTCGCGGTGCTCGGCCTCGGATACAGCTGCCTGCGCGGCATAAGTGACGCACAAAAGAAAAACGACGCCGGAGATCATTCCAGCGCCGCGAATTCCTGAGCCCAGTAATAGTAAGTATCGTTCCCGACTTTCAGTATGTTTAGTCCGAACGCCACACATTCGTATTTTTCACCGAGTATGTTTTCACGGTGCGACGGTGAGTCCATCCACGCCTGGAATATCTCCTCGGGTGTCTTGAACATATTGCGTCCGTAGGCGATGTTCTCGCCGCAGATCGTATAATCTACGCCTATCTCCCTGAACGCCGTGCTGAACTTCGTTCCGTCGGGGCGTGTGTGCGAGTAGTAGTATGTAAGCTCCCCGGTGCGCAGCTGGCAGACCTCGTGCAGTCTTGCCGAGTACCACAGCTCATTGAGCCCCGCCTTTCTGCGCGCGGAGTTGACAAGCTCGAACAGTGTCAGGTACACGTTGGGGTCGGTCGAAAACGTTCCGCCTCCGACATTTGTGAACGCGGTCTTGTCCGTCGAGGTTTCAGCCGGAGTCGTTGTTGCGGCTGTAGCTGTCGTCGTGGCCGCAGATGTGGTCGTCGTCGCGGCTGTTGTGGCTCTTGTGGTCGTTGTGGCTCGCGTCGTGGTCGTAGCTCTCGTCGTCGTTGTTGCTCGTGTAGTCGTTGTGGCTCGAGTCGTGGTAGTCGTAGCCCTTGTAGTTGCGGCAGTTGTGGCTCTCGTTGTGGTCTGTGCTGTCGTTGTTGTCGTCAGAGTGGTTGTCGGAGCCGTGATATATGTGGTTGTCAGAGATGATGTCGTTGCCGCTTCGGAAGCCGTCTCCGCGGACGTCGGGGACGTTTCGGCAGCCGGGGTCTGCTGAGCGGTGCCTGTACCGCGTACTGTGCCCTGATAAGCGTGAGACACGGTAGAGGCCGGGGCTTCGGTGACCGTAGTGGTCTCTTCCGTGGTGTCGTCCGGGACTCCGATATCGTCAAGGTCTATCGGCACGTCCTCGGGGGACAGTGAGACAGTGGGGCGCTCCTCGGTGAAGGTATATTCGGGCGGCAGCGTAAGCGTGAAAGTCGCAAGCTCCTCGGAGAACATGGTCTCGGTGAGCTCGTCCGCCGCGAGGGTCTCCGCGGGCAGTTCACTGTCGTCCTTGTAAGCCACGGCTCCGTCGAGTATCTCGGAGAATACGACGACCTCGGCTTCGGAGGCGTTCGATATATTCGTGAATATCAGAAAGGCGGCAAGCAGCGCACAGCCCGACAGCGCGGCCGTAAATCCGCGCAAAGAATTCTTCTGTCTGCGTGTGAGCATATCATGCCTCCTTCCTGTCATCATATCCTTTTTATTTTACGATAAATCTGTGATTTTGTCAAGTGAAAACATTGGAAAGGCGGTAAAAATATGGCAGTATTTCAGGCAGACAACAAAGCGTTCGCGTACATGGGCAGGGTGGACCTCTCCGACCCTAAAACCCCCATGCTGATATATCCCGGAAGCAATATCCGCTTCAATTTCGCGGGTACGTCTCTGAAAATAAGGATAAAGAATATCCCCATGAGCGACAGGATGTGGATAGGCGCTCTGATAGACGGCGTGCAGCTTAAATTCGAGCTCGGCAGGGGCGATGCGGAGCAGGAGATCACGCTGGCGTCGGGACTTGCCGACACGTTCCACAGCTGCATGATCTTCAAGCGTCAGGCTGCCGCGCATTACTTCCGCTTCCTCTCCGCCGAGTGCGACGAGGTAGTTTCCGCGTACAAGAAGTATGATATGAAGCTGGAGTTCTTCGGCGACAGTGTTTCCGCCGGCGAAGTCACCGAGGCGGTATACTATGAGGGTCAGTCCGATCCCGCCGCCCACGGCGGCCAATACGACACCAGCAATTTCGGATTGCGGTTCGCCGCTGCGAGAAAGCTCAATGCCGA
>CAMVBT010000079.1 GCA_947165805.1 uncultured Clostridia bacterium | reverse complement strand
CATCATCATGAAGTGGCGTGAATATGAGCGTGAACACAGACTAAAGGAGCATCAGATCAATGACAGCTACCGTGTCAGGCGATATTTTGATTTTTGCTATTCGCTCCGGAAGAAGAATGACCTCATCATCGGGCAGGGGCATCACGGAGCGATCTTGTCTGCCTATGAGGTCATCATGACCGACAGCGACACCGAGCAGTCCATTGATACCTACGAAAGCTACTACCTTGCCTATGGGCTTTTCGGTATCTTCATGAAATGGGCAAAGGGCGGTTATGCCGAATCGGTACAGGAGATGACGCAGATCGTGGTGGAGAGGATATTTGCAGGAAATATGGAATAAATGAAGCCCTGGGAAATGCTTATGTGAGCAGATCTCAGGGCTTTATCTGTTGTTCAGTTCCAAAAGGATATGCTGTCAATGTGGCGCGCTCCATAATGATTAAATGGACTTGTGCGGAACGGTTTATAAGTGCATTGAAATACTAAGCATTAAACGTGACCATTCCGTTTTGATATATCTTCGTAATCTTCTCGTTCATTCCCCAAAATTACCTATCACATAAGCCGGCATATCTTATGCCTCCTTCCGTAGTTCAATTATACCACAGAATGCTTTGCGATAGGTAATACATTTATACTTCGTTATTCCATAGATTCTGCCTATGTTTCCTGATACTGCCCGATCAGCTCGATAAAACGCGCACCAAGCTCTGAAAGTGTACGGTCTTTGTTGATAATATATCCGATGTGCATTGTCTCTTTTTCTTTCAGCGGAACGGAAATGATCCTGTCACCGTGGAGATATTTCGCATAGATACCGCTGGAAATGGTGTAAGCCTGCAACCCGATCATCAGATTGACTACTGCTGCACGATCGCTCACGCGGATACTCTTATCGACCGTTTCATTGCTGAAAAGCTCCTCTGCGAAGTTTGAGGACTCATACGCTCCCTGTACAAAACTCAGTCTCGGATAGGGCTTCAATTCTGCAAGCGTAAGGGCTTTTTTCGCTGCAAGCGGGTGATCTCTGTCAAGGAAGATATGGGGAGAAGCCGTAAACAGCTCATAGAAAGTGAGATTGTAGTCTTCAAACAGCTTTTGCAGGACGCTTTCATTGGATTCACAGAGATACAGCAGTCCTAAGTCGCTGAACCTGTTCCGCACATCTTCAATGATCTGATGCGTCTGCGTTTCGTTCATGATGAACTCATAGCGTTCCTGCCCGTATTGCATGATGAGGTCAGCAAAGGCGTTCGCTGCAAAGGTATAATGCTGTGTGGATACGCAGAAATGCTGTTTTTCCGGCTGTCCGTTGACAAAGCGTGACTCCAGCAATTCCATTTGCTGAACGACCTGCCTTGCATAGCCGACAAACTCCATTCCCTCCGGTGTCAGTGCAACACCTGCCCGACAGCGGTTGAAGATCGTGAGTTTCGCTTCATTTTCGACTTCCTTGATCGCACCCGAAAGGCTGGGCTGGGGGATAAAGAGCTGTCTTGCGGCTTCGGTGATCGAGCCGATCTCTGCAACGGTGATGATATATTTTAACTGCAGTACTGTCATGGTTCTTCACGCTTTCCGATAGATGCACCGAGCATATATGCATCTTCGCATTCGGGGATAGCTTGCATATCATCGGTATGGAGCAGAGCTGCCTTGCCGAGATTCTTCCACGCAAGCCGTTTCATCATATAATCAAAATGCTCATACAGCGGTTCGGGGTGACTTCCGCCTGCTGCGACCAACAATGCACCGCCTCTGCCCCTGCCGATCAGCTCACTTCGTTCAAACTCAGCCAACGCCCACAGCCTGTCGATCGCATTTTTGAGCAGACCGCTGTATGACCAGAAGAACAGCGGAGTCGCAAACACGGTCACATCTGCCCTGCGGAACTCTGCGTAAACAGCATCCATATCGTCACGCTGTACGCAGGGGTGTTCCTTATCCTTGCCGCCGTTCAGACAGCCGATACAGCTATGGATATTCAGCTTACACAAATCAATGACCGTGACAGAGTGACCGACCGATCCTGCACCCTTGCAGAATGATCTTATCATCGCAGCCGTAAAAGCATTTGGTCTGGCAGAGCCGTTCAGGACGAGAATATGGGACATTGCGATACCTCCTGGCGAATTATATTATAATTATACAACCCGATAGCAGAAGTGTCAAGATTCATGTTGTAAACGGTCTGTTTTCCGGCGAGTGCCGGAATGTGGGTATGCGGAATAATAAGAAACGGATAGCCGTCTGATGAGGACGGTTATCCGTGTTTGCTCATTCAATGTGGTCAAGCTGATTCTTTATAGCAGAAATAAAATCTGTTATAAACTGTTCTCTTGTCTTTTCATCAAGCTCTCCGATAGACAAATAGGGCTCAAGGTCTTCCAGCTCCACTAAAAGCAGCCGCCCATCATGGGTACGACAGGCATCTACTCGCTGAATACCGTGAGAAATATTATTCCATTCGATGAATTTCTTTGCAAAATCAGCATCTTCGGTCGAATAATCATATCGTTTCAGTTCCCAGCGTTTGGTTTTATCAGGAGCGTACAGAGCGTATGTATATATCCTCATCGCAGTATCTTCGACCCTTTGCTTCATAATACAAGTCGGTCAGATATAGTATTCTTTTCATTATGCCCTCCACATGGTTGATGCTTTGCTACTATATCTATAATTATACCAAACCGCCCTGAAAATGTCAATCTCTGCACACTTTTTCACGCCCTTTTAAATGCAAAATACAAGGAGACACGAGCTAGAAACTACGAACAGAGAATGAGCAGACTGCTGGATATGATACAACGAAAAAAGACAGATACCTCGATCTGAAGTATCTGTCTTCCTTTATTACAGCCCGCTGTATAGGTCTTTCATATAAGTTCTTGTAAAACTTCTATATTAGTACCTACTTAAAAGGAGCAGTTATTTTTATATTTTCAGTGCCTTTTTACTCCGAAAAGTAGCGGAACCGAAGGGGGTACGGGGGGCGACCGCACGACACGATGTCGTGAGAAGGTTTCCAAAACGCCGCACGGACGCGGCGATAAAAGAAACCTTCGAGAAAGCCCCCGTCGTCCTTAGAAGAGACTCTGAAAGAATTCCCCACTACCCCTGCGTCAAAAGGAGCAGGAACTATCGGGGGCGGCAGTCTTTTTCAGTCCTTGTCGAACGCGGGCGCGGGTACCGCGCCGCCGGGCGAAATAAAACGAATACTCAAAACTCCAAATTGAGAAGCATAAAGCTCCCCCAAAAATATAGGCAAAATGCAAGAAAATACTTTACAATCGGAGCTAAATGATGTATAATATAGTAGATAATGCTTTCTTTACAAGGCGGAGATTACATAATGAAAAAATTCATATCCATATTACTTTCTGTCGTTATATTGTCGCTGAGTCTGTGCGGCGTGACAGCAGGTGCAGTCGGAGCAACAACAGGCGAAGCGGACGTCGTGTTCCTCGTTGACTCAAGTATGTCAATGGCGAAAAGCGACCCGGAATTTATAAGACTTGAAGCTATCAAGCTGTTCGCAGACCTGTGCAGCCTCGGAAACACGAAAATAGGCTTCGTGCTGTTCGGTACAGAAATAAACTACTCGCAGGAACCGGTGGCGATAAACACCGAAGAGGACAGAGCCAAGCTTAAAGACGCAGTCTCGGGCTTCACCGAGATGCACGGCGCCACCGATACGGGCAAGGCGATGAAATTCGCCGTGGATATGCTCGCAGCCGACGCGTACAACGGCAAGGGCAAGCTGATAATCTTCCTGTCTGACGGTAAGACCAATGTGACCGGCAACAAAGAGGGCAGAACCACCGAGGACTCGAAAAATGATCTCGATGATGCCATACTCGCTGCACAGAACGCAGAAATACCGATATATACCATAGGACTCAACGCGAACGGCGATGTTGACGAGGACGAACTCGGACGCATATCCTACTACACCTACGCGGACGAGACCTATATGACCGACAGCGCCGATACCCTGTCCGAGATACTCAGCCGGATATATGTACGCCATACCGGCGCGCAGACAGCCGAGCTGGAGAACTTCGTTTCCGACGGCGAACCCCGCGATGTGATATTCACAATAGCCGATACCACCGTGGTCGAGGCTAACCTCGTGATAATGCACAACGGCGGCGTTGCCGACATAAAGCTTTATGACGAGACAGGAGCCGAAGCTCCCTACGACGGTAAGACCGCCGCTATCTCGCGCAACGAGGATTATTCGCTCGTAAAGATATATTACCCGCATAAAGGCGACTGGCGGTTCTCGATAAAGTGTGACAAGGATACAAAAGTCAATGTGAACTATATCCTCACAATGGACTATACGCTCTCGCTGACGTACTCGACCGACAAGGCGATAGGCGAGGGAACAAGGATAAAATTCACCGCAGCGCTCGACAACCTCGACGGTGAGCCCATAAGCGACGAAAGCGTAAAGAGCAGGTTCGAGGGCAAGGTGACCGTGAAGAACGCGGATACCGACGAGTCGCAGGAAGTGGCTTTGAAGCTTGTAGAGGGCGTTTTCACCGGCGAGTATCACCTTCCGACCGGAAGCCCCTACACCGTGCAGGCAAGTCTGTATAATGAGAGCATAGATATACGCAGTGACATAATCCGCCTTGAACCGGGCAGTGAGGAATTCAAGGAGCCCGAAGGCCCGCTGAAGCTCATTCTGATATGCGCCGGAGCAGCGATAGCTCTCATCGTTATCATCATAGTTACGGTAAAGAACATAAAGAAAAACCACCGTATGTGGTCGGGAAAGGTCGTGCTCACCGTCACGGCAGACGGTGTTCCGACGGCTCCCGCGCATTATGAGTTCGCCAAGAAGATACCCGGCAAGCGCGTTGTGACACTCGCAGCGGTGATGAAAGACCTGTTCGCGGGGACGGAGGCAGAGAATGCCCTGCCGCACGGCATAGCCTCGGCGGTAAAGATCACGATGAACGAGACCGGAGACCTGCGTGTGCTCAAGATAGGCCAGCTCGAATATAACGGCGGCGTGACGCTCGGGAAGAACATAATACTTTCCAACGCGTACAGAGTGACGCTGCGCTACACAACGAAGTCGGGCAGCACAAGCAGCGTCGTGATACAGTATTTCAGGACATAATAACATAAAAAGCTACTTTATCGGAGGGAAAAATGGCAA
Source organism: uncultured Clostridia bacterium (assembly GCA_947165805.1). Taxonomy (GTDB): domain Bacteria; phylum Bacillota; class Clostridia; order Oscillospirales; family Ruminococcaceae; genus Ruminiclostridium_E. The sequence continues at coordinate 4,010 of CAMVBT010000079.1, read as the reverse complement.
GGATATCGGAATCACAAAAGGAAAACATATCGCTGATGAGCGTAGACCTCGGCGGCTCGATGTCGAGTGCGCAGATAAGAGTTGAATCCAAGGGCAACCCCGTACTGATAATCGGCCTCGGCGGAACGGGCATGGACGCGCTGCTGTACGCGAAGCAGCTCATAAACAAGCGCTTCAAGCTCCCCGACGACGCTCCGAACAAGGCACTCGCGATACCGAACAATATCCGCGTGCTCGGAATAGACTCGGACAACACCTACTTCCGCAAAAAGACCGACAAGAAAGACGGCGAGATGCGCTTCTCGGTGGGCGAGTATGTGTCCATTTCCGCGTCCGTTGAGCGCTTCCTTGCCAACGAGCATCTTATACCCCCGTATGTGCGCGAATGGCTCGACGACCCGAAGCGTATCTACGCCAAGGTCAAGGGCAGCGGCGACGACGGCGCGAACGGTATCCGCCAGTCGGGACGCATACTGCTGTTCAACTCCATAAACGCCGTGGTAAAGGCTATAACCGCCAACGTCCAGAAGCTCCTGACCGGAATGATGCCCGAGCAGCGTTTGCAGGTCTTCATTCTGTCCGGCATAAGCGGAGGCACCGGCAGCGGCACCTTCATAGATATCCCCTACATAGTGCGCGAGATAATCAACCGCCAGGGCAAGACAAACTTCGACATAATGGGATTTCTGTTCACTCCCGACGTCAATCTGTCGAGAGTCGACGACCTCAACATACAGCGCTACATCAGGCGCAACGGCTTCGCGGCTCTGCAGGAGCTCGAATATCTCATGGATATGCACTCGCATATGTTCGACCCGTTCAGACAGAGATATTCCGAGAGCTTCGAGGTGATAAGCACCGAGAGACCCTACGACACCTGCCTGTTCGTTTCCGCCAGCGGTAAGGACGGCTTCGTCCTGAAAAACCCCGCCGAGCAGTATAAATTCAGCCTTTCTATCGCCGCCGAGGGTATATGCAACTTCATATCCTCCTCCGACAGTCAGGGCGATTTCAGCATAGACTCGTTCCGCGTGAACCTCGGTCAGGCGCTGGCGGGCATAATCCCCCAGTACCCGATGCTCAACGTGTATTCGTCCGTGGGTGCTTCGGCGGCGATACTGCCGAAGTCCGAGGTGCTCGAATACCTCACGGGCAAGGTGTTCAGCCACATGAACACGCTGCATAACAACGCCCCGTCAAACGAGCAGAGAATGGTGTTCCTCGGGACGATAGGCCTCGACAACATCTCGGTGCAGTCCTACTTCGACGCGCGCCGTCCCGGACTCTTCGAGGGCGGCATAGAGAACCCCGTGTTCCAGCGTCAAGCACTGAAAAACAACAAGCGCAGTGTCGAGGATATGGGCGAGGAATGGCTGCTGCGCGTGGAGAAGGAATACAGAGCCATGCTCCCCGAGGCGACCGAGGCGTTCTTCAACAAATTCGTGCAGGCCGCGGAACTCAGCTTCTGCAACACCGCCGAGGGACCGTTCTATATAGCGAGCCTGATAAGCTCCGAGGACAGGTACTGCCTCATCAAGAAGCTGCGCACCTGCATTAATGAGGAGCTCGGCTTACAGGCCGAATACAGCTCCCAGAAGCTCATGGAGCGCAAGAACGCCGCCGACCTCGCTTACCGCGCGTTCTGCAACAAGGCGCTCGACCTCACCTCGAACACGAGAAAGGACTACTTCAACCTCATCTCGCAGTATTACCAGAGCAAGGCGGACGCCGTGCGCTGCGACTATACGATAAAACTGTACAGCGACCTCACGGCGCGTATCAGCAACTATTACAGCGACCTTATCGAGAACCTTGTGGGCATACTCGACTATCTGCGGTATGTCTGCGAGAAGAACCTGAGCATAGTCACCGGTCAGGAGAACGCGACCTCCGGCGTGCTCAGCAAGACCTACGAATGGAAGATGTACGACATCAAGAGCGAGCAGAACGTGCTCGAAAAGCTCAACGAGGAGCTAAGCGCCGTCGATCTCGACAACGCGGTGTCGGATATACTGCGCCGTTTCCTCGACGCGTTCAAGAACACCCGCTCGAAGGACGACTTCGACGTTTCCTCGTTCATCAGCGACAGCATTGCGGCGCACTTCTCCGAAACGCTGAGCCAGTCGATGAGCGAGTTCTTCGAGGCGCGCTACCCCAGCGCGGCTTCACGCGCGGACGCCGCAAGGCAGCTCCTCAACGAGCTGCGCGCCCGCTCCAATATCATGTACCCCTGCTCGACCTCGGCGGACACCTCGGAGATACTCTACGCCTCCATACCCTCGCAGTCGGGGCCTATCGAGGCTGCCGCGGACGAGGACGAGATACTCTGCAAGCACAAGATAATCAGCCCCTACAACAACAGAATTTCAATATTCACGTTCGGAGCGGGTCTCGCGGTGGCGCACCACAACACCGTACACCTGTTCGAGTCGGACTACTATTCGTTCCTCTCCGAAAAGGGCGGAGCAAAGGACGTCAATATGATAGGTCAGCACCTTTACTCGACGTTCAGCGGACTGCGCGACACGGACTGGTTCAGGCTCCCGAGCCCGATACACGACACTCTGCGCCCCAAGGAGTTCGTCACCGAGAACACCGAAAAGGTGCACAGACAGAATGAAGCTAACCGCGCGGTATTCAACAGAGCGCAGGAGATCGGCATAATCGACGAGGTGGGCGCCGTACACTATGACGAAAAGCTCACCGCCGCCGCAGTAAAGAATATAACCTTCGACCCCGCGAAGCCCTCCGCGATCAAGGAAGCGAAGCAGAAGTACACAGCCTTCGCAGAGAGCCTCAAAAACGCGCCGGTGCTGTTCACGCTCAACCCCGTGAACTACATGAACGCCACCGAGACCGACAAGCTGCGCTGGGCCTATGTCCGCACCTACGGCGCCTGGAAATACACGGAGCAGATGATCGCCGCCTACGACGCGGCAATGGCTGCTATGGAGGAATGTGACGGCGTTCTGAACAAGGAAAAGGGCGCGAACAAGCTGCTCAAGGGTATGTTCGACGCGCTCTTCGCCGGTGTCATATTCAAGGAAAAGACGTTCTTCAGATATACCGACGCCTCGGGCGACAGCGTGAATATACTCAATACGCTGTCTATCGGCGATACCACCGAACAGAGATACTTCTTCTACTATGTGCTGTTCGAGAAGTACTGCGAGCTTGACGAAACAAAGCGTGCCTACATAAGCAAGAAGATGCAGGCCGCCCACGCCGACGATATCCCCGACGAGCATATCGAGTTCCTGCGCGGAATGAAAAAGCACATCACCGCGTCGATCAAGGCGATAGACGACTACGACGCGGAGTTCTCCGGCGAGGACGAGGAGCGCGAGCAGGATATCCTCAAGAAGTACAGAAAATTAAGAGAAATGGCTGACAGCTCCCTCGAGCTGCTTGAATGATGAAAGAACTGCTTGACAGGATAGATGAGATAACGGGTCTTGCCGGCGAGGACTCGGGCAGACCCTCGGTCACCGCCGAGTATCCGGCTATGTTCCTGTACATCGGAAACAGAGCCGCGGATAGCCTCGGGACGGTGAAAAAGCACCTGAAACGCCTGCTGCATAACAGCCGCGGCATCATACACGCTGCGGCGGTGCCGGACGGCGGGGACGTGCCCGGAGCGGACTTTACCGTGAAAATACCGGCTGCCCCCGTGCGCGGAGAGGCCGTGTCTTATGTCACCGGGAACGCCGCGGCTCTCGCGGAGTTCAATGACGGCGCCAAGACGTCTTCTGACAGGCTTATGATGTCCTCGGGCTTCCCGCGGACCGACAGATGCTTTCTGTTCATCTTAGCCGACCCGGACAGCGACATGAACGCACTGCTGCCGGAGTTTGTGATGCTGTTTTCCGAAAACGCGCACATACGCGTGCATACCTGCCTTTTCGTGCTGCTCGGCGACGGTTCGGACGGGCTTGTAAGCTCGGCGGCATTCTTCCGGGAGCTCGAAGTCTGCCGGAACGGCTCTCTCGTGTATGAAGCTCCCGTTATGC
>CAMVBT010000078.1 GCA_947165805.1 uncultured Clostridia bacterium | reverse complement strand
GCTTCGATCTTGCCATACTTACGGCGGTGCTGGCCGCGGCAGGCTATGTGCCCGCGGATCTTGACGGCAAGGCGTTCATCGGCGAGGTCTCGCTGGCAGGAGATATATGCGGCATACCCGGAGCTCTCGCTATGGCTATCGAAGCCGCTCAGAACGGCATAACCGAGCTGTACCTGCCCGCGGAGAACGCCGCCGAGGCCTCGGTGGTGAAGAACCTGCGCATATTCGGTGTAGCGTCGGGGAGCTTACGGCGCATCTGTGCGGCAGAAAGCTCCTGATGCCCGTGAAGCCGGAGCCCCTCAGCGATGACAGCTTCCGCAGCGAGCTCGATTTCGCGGACGTAAAGGGTCAGGAGTCGGTGAAAGGCGCTATCGAGGTAGCTGCGGCGGGCTTCCACAACCTGCTGATGATAGGCCCTCCCGGCACCGGCAAGAGCATGATAGCGAAGCGCATACCGTCGGTGCTGCCGAAGATGAGCTTCGAGGAGAGCATAGAGACAACGAAGATATACTCGGTGGCGGGAATGTTGTCGGGCGAGAACCCGCTGGTGACACGCAGGCCGTTCCGCAGCGTGAGCCACACCGCCTCCGGCGTAGGGCTTATAGGCGGGGGCAGCGTGCCGCGGCCGGGGGAGATATCGCTGGCGCACAACGGGGTGCTGTTCCTTGACGAGCTGCCAGAGTTCGACCGCAAGGTGCTCGAAACGCTGCGCCAGCCGCTTGAGAACGGCGAGATCACTATATCCCGGGCCGCGGGAGCCATAACATATCCGTGCAATATAATGCTGGTGGCGGCTATGAACCCGTGTCCCTGCGGGAACTACGGCTCAACGATAAAGAGATGCACCTGCACGATGCAGCAGGTGTCGAAGTATCTCGGCAAGATAAGCCAGCCGATACTCGACAGGATAGACATACAGACCGAGGTAGCCGCGGTGTCCTATGACGACCTTACGGGAAGCGGCAAGTCGGAGAGCTCCGCGGCAATGGCGGAGCGCATCGCCGCCGCGAGAGAGGTGCAGCGCGAGCGCTACAAGGGTACGGATATACGCTCAAATTCCGGCATCACACCCGATAAGCTGCACGATATATGCGTACTTGACGAAAAGGCAGAGGCTTATATGAAGCTGGCTTTTGAAAAGGCTGGGCTGTCGGCGCGCGCTTATGACCGCGTGCTGAAGGTCGCGCGCACCTGCGCCGATCTGGACGGCTCGGAGGTCATACAGAAGAAGCACGTTGCCCGCGCGGTGGGCTACCGCAGTCTGGACAGGAAGTATTGGAAGAACGCGCTGCCGCTGTGACAACGGCAGGAAAAAGAGGACAGAGGTATGGAAAGTCTGAAGATCACCATGCTCGGCGACTTTTCAATGTCGTACGGGGAAAATGTAATAACCGAACAGAGCAAGCGCTCGAAGAAGATGTGGACGCTCTTACAGTTCATGATAGCGAACCACAGCCGCGAGATATCGCAGAACGAGCTCATTTCACTGCTCTGGGGAGACAAGGACAGCGACAATCCCGTCGGTGCTCTCAAGACCTCGCTGCACAGGCTGCGCGCGTGTCTTGACAGTCTCGGGCTCCCCGAGGGCGTGGAGATCATCGTGAATTCCATGGGTACATACTCGCTCAACAGCCGCCTCAACTGCGAGATAGACTTCGACGAGTTCGATCTGCTCTACAAGAAGAGCACCATAGCTCAGTCCGAGAAGGAAAAGACCACGCTCTACCTTCAGGCGATAGACCTTTACAAGGGCGATTTTCTGCACCGCTCGCGCTCGGACAGCTGGGTGACGCCGATAAACAACTACTACCACTCGCTGTATCTGCGCATCGTGCATGACACCGTGGAGATACTCTACCGTCACAAGCGCTACAACGAGCTGATAAATATATGCCGCCGCGCCTTCGAGATAGAGAAGCTCGACGACCGCATACATCTCTACTATGTGAAGGCTCTGCTGGACATCGGCGAGAAATCCGCGGCCAAGCAGCACTATACCTATGTCATGGATCTGTTCTACAACAGGAACGGCATAAACCCGTCCCCGGAGTTCGTGGCTCTCTATGAGCACACGGTCAAGGACGACAACGCCTACAACGCCGATTTCGGCATACTGAAAGGCCAGCTCGACAGCATCGACGACGGCATAGGCGCGTACTACTGCGAGTTTGCGTTCTTCAAGCACGTCTATCAGCTCGAGATACGCGACGCGGTAAGAAGCGGCAGGCCTACCAACCTCTGCCTCATCACCGCCGTGTCGAAGTCGCAGGACGACCTCGAGACAAAGCAGCTCAACCGCGTCATGACGAAGCTCTCGGACTGCATAAGCTCGTCGCTGCGTTCGCGCGATGTCTTTTCGCGCTACGGGGCGTCGCAGTATGTGCTGCTGCTGACGAACACCACCAAGGAGCAGGCGGAAATGGTGCTCGACCGTATCCTGAAGCGCTTCAAGCGCGACAACCCGAAGCTCGGCTGCACGCTGCTTTATAAATTCGACAAGGCCGGCAGACCCAGCAAGCCGATCCAGGAGGCACAGTGAACTACAAGACAGTAAACGGCAGCGCCGAGGACAGGTTCATAGAGAAGAAGAGCGAGTTCATCGGCTATATCCGGCACACGGAGTCGGAGGCCGAGGCTCTGGCATTCATATCGGAGATACGCGCCATGCACCGCAAGGCGACCCACAACTGCTATGCCTATATACTGCGGGATAACAACCTTTCGCGCCATTCCGACGACGGCGAACCCGGCGGGACTGCCGGTGTTCCGATATATGAGGTGCTGCGCAAGGAAGGGCTCACAGATGTGACCTGCGTGGTGACGCGCTATTTCGGAGGCATACTTCTCGGTGCGGGAGGCCTTGTGCGCGCTTACACCAAGGGCGCAAAGCTCGCCTGCGACGCCGCGGAAAAGCTGGATATGCGCTCCGCCGCGAAGCTCCGCCTGACGCTTGCATATCCGATGTACGGGCGTATAGGCAAGACTCTCGGCGAATACGACGTGCGAACCGAGAGCGAGGATTTCGGCGCCGATGTCGTAATAACGCTGTTTATCCCGCTTGAAGATGCCGACAGCTTCGCCGCCGCGCTCACCGAGGTCTGCAACGGCAGCATATCCGTCGAAAAACTCTCAGAAATAGAATACAATTTTGGTTAAAATGCCGAAAATTAAAATTTCCTCCCCGAAAAAAAGGAAAACCGGGGAGGAATTTTGTATATATAAGTGTATGGTGAATAATGAATAATGAATAGTGAATAGTTATGGTATCGCCTGCGGCGATATTATTTAAAAAAGGTCGGCGAAGCCGACACCACAATTATTCACTGTTCACTATTCACTATTCATTATTCACTCCCTCCCCCAATATGATGACCACAAAAAAGAAGAAACAAACATATATAACAGAACCAAGAGGAAATAAGTTATGCTTCCCCGTGAGATAACACAGGAAAATGAAAAGAAGATACTTTCGCAGTACGCGTGCCTGAGCGAGAACTCAAAGGGCAGACAGAGATATGAGGAGTCCTGCCCGCTGCGAACCGATTTTCAGCGCGACCGGGACAGGATAATACACAGCAACGCGTTCAGACGCCTGAAACATAAAACGCAGGTGTTCCTGATACCCAAGTCCGACCACTACCGCACAAGACTGACTCACACGCTCGAGGTCTCGCAGATAGCGAGGACTATCGCAAGGGCTCTGCGGCTGAACGAGGACCTGACCGAGGCGATAGCGCTGGGTCACGATCTCGGGCATACGCCCTTCGGACACGACGGGGAAAGAATGCTGCAGAAGCTCTGCCCGGAGAACGACTTCCGGCACTTCAAGCAAAGCCTGAGAGTAGTTGACAGGATAGAGCGCGACGGAGCCGGTCTGAACCTTACTTATGAGGTACGCAACGGCATACTCTGTCACACGAATATGACTGCGGAAACGCTTGAGGGCGTGGTCGTGAAATTCGCGGACAAGATAGCGTATATGAACCACGACATAGAGGATGCGATACGCGGCGGAGTCCTCGACCCCGCCGATATACCGGAAAATGTGATAAGAACGCTCGGAGATACAAAGAGCAGGCGCATAACGACGCTGGTCTCGGACATAATCGCGAACAGCGGCGGGGAGATACGCTATTCCGAGGGGATACAGGCAGCCCATGACGAGCTGCGCAGGTTCATGTTCGGGAGCGTGTACAGCTCAGAGGTCGTGAACCGCGAAAAGGACAAGGCGTGCCATATCGTGGACTTTCTGTTCCACCACTATATGAAGAACAAGGACGCGATGCCGGAGCTCTATCTGCGGCTCGCGGACGAGGACGGGCTTGAAACGGCGGTATGCGACTTCATATCCTGCATGACCGACGAATATGCGATAGATCTGTTCAAGGAGCTGTGTATCCCGAAGCAGTGGATCGCGCCGCGGAGGTGAGAGTTTGGCAAAACTGCCGGAGAGCTTTCTTGACGCTCTCAAAGCAAATAACGAGATAACCGCGGTGATGTCTTCTTATGTCGAACTGAAGCGGGCGGGACGGGATTTTGTCTGCTCATGTCCGTTCCACGCCGAGAGGACGCCGTCCTGTCACGTCTATACGGGTACGCAGAGCTTTTACTGCTTCGGCTGCCACGCGGGCGGCGACGTTATCTCGTTCATAAGGCTGATAGAACATCTTGAATATATGGAGAGCGTGCGCTTCCTCGCGCAGAGAGCCGGTATGGCTATGCCCGAGGACGCCGGGAACGACGACGCCTCGAAAAAGCGTATGCGTATGCTCGAGATGAACCGCGACGCGGCGCGCTACTTCCGTGATGTGCTGAACTCGGACGCCGGACGCGAAGGCAGGGATTACATCGCCGAGCGGCGGCTTGAGCGCGGGACAGTTATAAAATACGGGCTCGGGTATGCTCCCGATGACTGGCACAGTCTGCACTTCCACCTGCGCAGGCTCGGCTATTCGGACGAGGAAATGGAAGCGGGAGCCCTGCTCGTAAGACGGAACAACTCGGTCTACGACAAGTTCCGGCACCGCGTGATGTTCCCGATAATCGACAGACGCGGGAATGTGATAGCGTTCGGAGGCCGCGCCCTCGAAAAGGACGCTCCCGCGAAGTACCTCAACAGCGACGAGACATTGGTGTTCCACAAGCGCGAGAACCTGTTCTCGCTGAATTTCGCGAAGAACACGAAGGAGAAGTTCCTGATACTCTGCGAGGGGTACATGGACGTCATAATGCTCAATCAGGCGGGCTTCGACAGCGCGGTCGCCACACTCGGTACGGCGATAACGCCGCAGCAGGTGCAGATAATGAAGCAGTACGCTCCCGAGGTGATAATATCCTACGACTCGGACAGCGCCGGTCAGAACGCCGCCATGAAGGCGATAAACCTGCTCTCCGAAGCGGGCGTAGCTTCGAGAGTGCTGGTGATACCGGACGCGAAGGACCCCGACGAGTACATAAAGAGATTCGGAGCGGAGAGCTTCCGGCAGCTTCTCGGAAAGACCGCAAACGCGCTCGATCACGAGTTCGGGCGGATAAAGGCGGGCATAGACCTGACCGGGGCGGCAGGAAAGGCGGAATTCCTCAGGAAAGCGGTGCCGTTCCTCGCGTCGATACATACCGATACGGACAGGACGGTCTACATATCCGAGACCGCGAAGATAACGGAGCAGCCGCTCAACGTGATAACCGATCTGGTGAATGACCGCAGGAAAAAGAACACCGCGAACGAGCAGCGCGCCGAGGAGCGCGAGCTGATACACAGCAAGATCACCCGCGACCCCGTAAACCCCGATTCGATAAGCTATCCGCGTGAGGAACGCGCCGAGAGGGGCATAATCGCGTATATGTTCAATTCTCCCGACCTGCTGCCGCGGGTGGAGAAGCGCCTGACGCCCGAGGATTTCCCCACGGCATTCAACAGACGGGTGTTTACCTGCGTGGCGGAACGTATAAAAAACGGCGAAACTCTCGATATAGGCTCGATAGGAGCCGAATTTTCGCCCGACGAGGTGGGCAGAATAACCGGTATATGCAGGCAGGCGGATAAGCTGCCGTACAGCATACCGCAGCTCGACGAGTACATAAGCGTGCTTGTCGCTTACCGCACCCGGCGCGAGGACAAGCCGGTGTCGGAGATGTCGGACGAGGAGCTCCTGCGGAAAATGGACGAGCTCCGGAACAAGAAGAAAAAGTAAACAGGCATTATCAATATAAAGTTCAAAGAAAGGGACAGTAAAAGTATGTCAGAACTCAAATCCCCGCTGACCGAGCTCATAGAGCACGGCAAGCAGAAAGGCAAGCTCACAACACAGGAGATCACCGACGCGCTCGAAAGCTGCGATTTCGACGCGGACCAGATCGACAAGCTCTACGACGACGTAGAGGCAAACCACATCGACATCGTTGACGACTTCACGGTGGACGAGGATATCGACGCGGCGCTGTACATCGCGTCCGAGGACAACCTCGACATGACCGATGACCCCGTGAAGATATACCTCAAGGAGATCGGACGCGTGCCGCTGCTCACTCCCGAGGAGGAGATCGAGCTCGCGCAGAGAATGGCGCAGGGCGATCCCTACGCGAAGAAGCGCCTTTCCGAGGCGAACCTTCGTCTCGTTGTCAGCATAGCCAAGCGCTATGTCGGCAGAGGAATGCAGTTCCTTGATCTTATCCAGGAGGGCAACTTAGGTCTTATCAAGGCGGTCGAGAAGTTCGACTACACCAAGGGCTACAAGTTCTCCACCTACGCGACCTGGTGGATCCGTCAGGCGATCACCCGCGCCATCGCCGACCAGGCGCGTACCATCCGTATCCCCGTGCATATGGTGGAGACCATCAACAAGGTCATCCGCGTGTCCCGTCAGCTGCTGCAGGAGCTTGGCCACGATCCCTCTCCGGAGGAGATCAGCGCCGAGATGGGCATGTCGGTGGAAAAGGTGCGCGAGATCCTGAAGATCGCGCAGGAGCCGGTCTCCCTCGAAACCCCCATCGGCGAGGAGGAGGACAGCCACCTCGGCGACTTCATCCCCGACGAGGGCGCGAGCGAGCCCAGCGAGGCCGCCTCCTTCACGCTGCTGCAGGAGCAGCTGGTCGACGTGCTCTCGACGCTGACGCCGCGCGAAGAAAAGGTCCTCAAGCTCCGCTTCGGAATCGAGGACGGCCGCCCGCGCACGCTGGAGGAGGTCGGCAAGCAGTTCAACGTCACGCGCGAGCGCATCCGCCAGATCGAGGCAAAGGCGCTGCGCAAGCTGCGCCACCCCTCGCGTTCGAAAAAGCTCAAGGATTTCCTGAACTGAACGTCAACGAATAATAAGCCGTGGAGAACGGGAGGATGCCCCTCCGCTCTCCACGGTTTCCTTTTGCGCGCTTTGCCTTCAGCCGCCGATGACGGCGGACGCCGCCTCCTGCGCCTTGCCCTCGACCAGGCTCTGCGCCGCGACGCCGCCGGGCGCGTTGTTCTTCGCATACTGGTCCTTGAGGTCCTGGAACTTCTTGAGCGTCGCCTCGCGGGTGCGCTGCGTCAGCTCGGGCAGCTTGCCGCCCCACTGCTTCTCCGCCTCGGCATAGCCCTTCTCGAACGCATCGATCATCGCGTCCAGCTTGTCGGGGTCGCCGCCGGTCAGCGCGGTCGCGTACTGCACAAAGCGGTCGCTGGTCTGCTCGACGCCCCAGTAGCCGTCGTCGGCGGTGTCCTTCTGCGCCTGCTCGATGTCCTCCTGCGAGAACTTGCCGGCCTTGATCGCGTCCATCACGCTGTCCTTGCTGATCAGGCCCGCGAGATCGGCTTTTTCGACCTGCTGACCGAGCATCTGTCGGACAAGGTTGACCATGCGCTGCTCGCTCTCCGACTTGAGCCGCTCGACCGTATCCGCGTCCATGGTGTAGCCTGTGCGTATCGCCGAGCCGCCGCTGTAGGTGCGCCCGCCGTCCGCCTCAAAGGACGCGGCCTCCGCCCCGTCCTGCGAGGTCTTGGCGGTTTCCTCCGCCTCCTTGGTCTCCGCCTTGCCGCTCGCCGCGTTCGTCCTTGCGTAACTCGCGCTCTGGCTGACACGCATGCTGTTCATATCAAGCTCCATAGTGTCTCCTTCCTTTCCGCACGATACTGATTGCCTCCGTCGGGCAATCGTCCTTGATTGCATATAGTATATCGGCAGGAAAAAAGAAGAATTAAGGATAACCCCGCAGTTTCTTTTTTTATTTGGAATCCGCTTCCGATTCGGGCTGCCTTCGCGCTTTCAAAAGCCGTTGCGCCTCCTCCGCCGCCAACGCGTAAACGCCGCCGAAATTCACGCAGGGATTGTAGACCGCCTCCAGCGCGTCGTGCGCGCGCTTCGCGTGCCGCAGCGCCTCCTCCGCCTCAGAGCGCAGCGCCCGCTCGATCCGCCCGGTGAAGCGCAGGCTCGCCCTTTGCGCGCGCGTGAGGGACGCCAGCGCGTCGACGCGCAGCCGGCGGTACGGCTTTTCCGGATAGGGAACGCGCGCGGTCGAGGTGACGAACGCGACGCCCCGCGACGGGACCAGCAGGTGCATCGCCTCGCGCGGGCGGTCCGGGTTGGGGCAGAGCAGCACGTCGCAGCCCGCCTCCGTCGCGGCGGCGCACAACCGCTCAAGCGACGCGGCGGCGAGTCCCCAGTCGTCGGCAAGCTCATACACGCGCGGACAGAGCGCCCGGGCGGCGTCGAAGCGGCACAGCTCGCCCCGATGCGTCAGTCCGCCGAGGAACGCGCGGTCCACGCGTCCCTTCCTCTCCGACGCGCCGCGCAGCTCGCGGCGGAGGATGCCGTCGAAGCGCCGCTCCAGCCGCTCCGTGTCCGTCGCCGCGCGCACAAGGGCGCGCCGCTCGGAAAACAGCGCGCCGGCGGCGCGCAGGAGCCGGTACGCCGAGGCATACGCCGCGCGGTACTCGTCCGAATACGCGACGATCCGCGCGCGCGACGCCTTGACCGCCGCCACGTCGTAAAAGCGCGTCAAGTCGACATAACGCTCATTTGCCACGGTGTAGTCCGGCTCCAGAACATGCGGCGATGTTCCGTCGACAACGCCTGCCTTCAGCGCCGGAAAGAGCACGCCGTCGAGGGAGTCCGGGTCGCCCGAGCAGTTTACATAAATTGTTTCCTCACCGGCGGCGGCAAGCTCCTTCGCCACTGTGCGCATGAAGGAGGATTTGCCGCAGCCGGGACCGCCCTTGAGGATGAGCAGATCGTCGAAGCGCCCGTTCAAAAGCTGCCCGTAAAGCGGGAAAAACCCCTCGCCGCTGTTCGCGCCGAGGAAAATGTGTGGGGAATGATCCAT
>CAMVBT010000077.1 GCA_947165805.1 uncultured Clostridia bacterium | reverse complement strand
ATCACCGGGAGATAGCCATAATAACGGACACTTTCAGATACAGCGCCGATCAGGCGGTTTTTCTGCCCGCTGAAAACAAGATACTCGAAACCGCGCTTGCCGTAGCGTATTATTTCTGCCGGAACAATATCCGTGCTGCGGAATATCATACTGCCGGGGAGCTTGTGCGGCTCACAGCCGGCAGCACCCTGAGATTTGAGGAGTTTTATGAGAGTGTCTCGGGTATAATGTTCGACAGCCGCAATGACCACAAGCTTCTGTACGACGCCGTCACCCGCTGCCCGGAAATATTTGAGAGCGAAATGGCGTTCCTTATTCTGTCGGTATGGGACGCGGACACGGACGCGCTGCTGAAACAGCTTGAGGCGGGCGGGCTCTACACTGTGATATGCTTTGTCGGCGATAACGAAAACGACCGCCCCGACCTGTCCGACCACAAGAGCTGCGGACTTGTCATGCTCTCGCCTTATGAGGAGCTTGCAAAGGAGGCGGGAGAATGAGCGTACTGTATGATATAATAAATATCCTGCCCTTTTCATTGCTCGCGGTCATTCTTTTCGGCTCATATACCGGTATGCCGGTGGGCAGCGCCGCAGGCTTTGTCATCTGCCTTGCTCTTTCTCTGCTGATAATATCCCTGCGCGGCATGAAGCGGCAGAACAGGCTCCGCGGTATCGGCATCGCGGCGGTATTTGTCATCGTGCTGACGATAGCAGCGGGAGAGGAGAACCGTCAGCTTTTCATTAAGGAATACCTATGGGTGCTCCATATCATCTTCCTTTCCGCGGCGGCGCTGATCGCAGGTATCCTCGCGGCGCGCAATATTTGGATAAGGCGTGCCGTCTCGGCAGCGCTCCTGATATACGCAGCCGCGGGAACGGCACTTTCGTGGGAGATAAGCAAGGAAGCCTTTGCGCTGATATGCTTCATTATCCTCGTCCGCATCGCCGAGGAGATACAGCGCGGCTGGATAAAATCCGGCAGTCCCGACATAAAACCGCACATAACGGGCATAGCCCCGATGCTGCTTGCGGTATGCCTTGCCGTGTATCTTGTTCCCGCTCCCGCCGAGCCCTACGACTGGCAGTTCGCGAAGGACATTTACAACGGAGCTTCTTCTTTTATCAGCAGGATATACGGCTATATCACCCACCTCTCCGACGATTACGGCAGCATCGGCTTTTCCGACAGCGGAGCGTTTCTCGCGGGCCTTAAGGACAATGACGAGGAAGTCCTGCTCATCGAGGTCGGAAATCCGGCGGTAAAGGACGTCCGTCTTATCGGCTGCATCGGCTGTGATTTCACGGGCAGGGAATGGGTATTCGATACCGATACGCAGAGCAATTACAGAATGACGGACACGGCGGAGACCGTCTGCGCCGTTAGGGAATACGCGGGCGCAGCGCAGTCCGGACTTCTCCAGAATACCAATATGTATTTCGAGAACTGTATGTACAACACAAAGTACATTTTCTCACCCGCGAAGATACGGCTCGAGAAAACGAAAGAGAAGCTCGCGGGGATAAGCGAAAGGAACGGCAGCATCATCTCGGAGCAGAGGCTCGGCTATAACGACAGCTATCTTATCTCCTGCTATGTGATGAATTACGGCTCTCCCGAGCTGCCGGAGATGCTGAAAAACGCTGAGCCTATCACCGAAGCCGCGTGGGAACAGACGGCGAAGGCGGAGAACAGTCTCGGCAAGGACGAATATACATACGAAAACTACCTTGATTACCGCGCCGCTATTTACGAAAAATACTGCCGTCCGCGCGGCTTGTCGGAGCGTGCGAAAGAGGTCACGGACGGGATAAATAGCGGTTCGGACAGCAGATATGAGACCGCGAAGAAGCTCGAAGCGTATCTGAAAAAGCTGGAGTATTCCACGGACTCCGGAGCCCTGCCCGACAATGTCACGGACGCGGGCAGCTTCCTCGATCACTTCCTGTTCACGGCAAAAAAGGGCTGGTGTATGCACTTTGCGACAGCGTTCGTGCTTATGGCGAACGAAATGGGCATACCCTGCCGCTATGTGCAGGGCTACACCGCAAAGCGCGACGTCAGCGGAGATATGATCGTGAAACAGAGCAATGCCCACGCATGGCCGGAGGTATACTTCGACAATGTGGGCTGGGTGGCGTTCGAGCCGACTCCGGGCTTCTTCGTACCCGTCGGCTGGGGCAGATATGAAAGCTCTGCGGACACGGACAGCGAGGAGACCGAGCCGGACACCGACGCCGATACCGACGAAGAAAGCGAGCTCTCCGAAGAATCTACACAGCCCGGCATTGACCCGATGATCTTCATTATCCCCACCGCGGCGGTCGCCGCAGCTCTGCTGATCTTCTGGATCGCTGCCCGATTCGGGTCACGCAGAAGGTACGAACGAATGACCCCGCAGGAAAAATTCACATACCTGACGCGGCAGAATTTCCGGCTGCTCGGACTTCTCGGGTTCCCGCTCGAAGACGGTGAGACGCTGTCGGAATACCATGACAGGATAATGCGCTCCGAAAGCGCGGATATAAAGGAGCAGACCGGGTTTATCCCGCTTTACGAAACGGTGCTGTACTCCGACAGAGAGATCACCGTCGGGGACATCGCGCCGGCTGAAGCCGCGCACAATGCTCTGCGCGGGAGCGTTAAAAAAAGCAGCCTGAAATACAGAATGCTGCTGATGATAAGGGAGTAGTATGAGTCCACGGATCCGAAAGATCTCGGCGGTCAACGAAAACAGCGGGCTGCGGCCCGCGGCAAGCCCCGTCCCGGGTCATCCGGGGCAGGGGCTTTTTGGCCGCCGTCAGGATATATTCGTGGCAATACCCACAGAAACATAGTTGTCAAGCACCGCGCGCAGGTCCGTATCCTCGGAGGCCTCCCAGTGCCGTATGCCCTCGACGGTGTAGATAACGCGGTCTTCGCCGTCCGGAGACCCGATATATCTGTCGCGGTAAAACGCGTCGGTCGAGACCTTCCTGTCCCGCAGCACGCCCCTGCACGCAGCGAGCGGGCACCCGGGGAAGTTCACGTTCCATATCTGATTGATACCGAGAGGCTTGTCGAGAAGCTCGGCGGTGATCTCTCCGATATAGCGGTCGGTGACTTCGTGAAGCCCTGAGGCGTCCTCGGAGAAGGCTATGGTATGCAGCCCGTTGAACGACGCCTCGAACGCGGCTCCGGCGGTCGCCGAATACTGTATGTCCGAAGCGACATTGAAGCCGGAGTTTATCCCCGAAAGGACGTGGTCGGGGCCGCCGGGGACGATGTTGAGCGCGCCTATCCTTACGCAGTCGGCAGGCATTCCGTCACAGGCGAACGCCTGCACTCCCGCTTCCGGGAAGCCGACCTTCCACACCCCGACGCCGCGGTGCAGGGTAAGGCTGTGTGACGCTGCGCTGGCTGTCCGGGGCTACGACCCACACCTCGCCGAATTTGAGGGCTGTGCGGGCGAGGCGGACTATGCCGTCGGAGAAGATGCCGTCGTCATTGGTTATAAGAATTTTTCTCATCTGTGCCTCCCGTGTTCATGAGAAGTCCTTGTATATGTGTCTGAACTTGCCGCTGACCCTGTTTGCTTCGGGAGCCTTGTCGGAAAGATATATCTCTGTATCCCGCAGCCCCTTGCTCTCGAGGAACGCCAGCAGCTCCCGCCTTGCCTCGCCGAAAGCGGCGGCGGGGTCGGCGGATATGAGCCGGAGCTCAAGACTGTTCTCCGAGCGCTGAACGAGCTGGAACCTGCGTATCGGCTCGACCTCCTCGAGTATCTTGTAGAACGACATCGGCGCTATCTCCACTCCCCCAGCGAAGGACAGTATCTCGTCCGTCCTGCCCTCTATCTCCAACCAGCGGGAGCATCTTCCGCAGGGGCATTTTTCGTCGTGCAGTATCACGCGGTCGGTGAGCTCGTAGCGAATGAACGGCTGTATATAATTCGACAGGTTCGTTATCAGCACCTTGTCCGACCGCTCGCCGTACCCCACAGGTCTGTTGTCGTTGTCCGCGGGCTCGAGTATCACCCAGTCCTCATTTATGTGCAGGTGATGCTCGGAACATTCGCAGGCAAGCTCTCCGCCCTCGGTGCAGGAGTAGTGCGTCTGCACATAGCACCCGAACCGCGCTGTCAGTTTTTCCCGTATCGCGTCGGTCAGCAGCTCCCCGCCCGTGATGACCACATCGGGGCTTATTTTCAGCCCGTCCATGTCCGCCAGCAGAGCGAGATTGGACGGATATCCGCTGAGCATCGCGGGCTGAAAGGCGTTCAGCTCGCCGACTATACGTTCTTCGGGGGCGTTGACGTCCACGGTCATCTTCGTCTGCTTCCGCGGCATTTTAAGCTGGAGATACCGCGACATACCGCAGGCGAGATAGAACCCGTGGTCTGCGAAAACTCCGGCTGTGCGCTTCCCGTGAGCCATGAAGCGGTCGAAGTCCTCCTTTCGCGCGAAGGTGCGCAGCGCCGCGACCGCGGACTGAACATCTATGCAGCCCTTGTCGTACAGCACCACGGCGGGATTTCCCGTCGAGCCCGAGGTCTTGAATATGAGGTATTTTCCGTCGATCATGCGGCCTATGTTGTCGGAGTCCCGCGTGAACTCGTCGATGCGGCGCATTGTGACAGCCCTGTCGGTCAGCACTCTGTCGAAGTCGCCCATTATCTGCGGCTTGGTCACAGCCGGCAGGTCGGAGAGCGTGATATCACTGCCGAGCCCTGCATACAGCTCCCGGTAGAACGGGCTGTTCGCCCGCGCGTATGCGACCAGCTTTTCAAGGCGTTTTTGCTGCAGTTTCCGGAGCTTTTCGCCGGACAGCCTGCCGCCCCTGTATGTTTTTATCATTGTTCCCAAAAGGCTCATTTTCGTCCTCCGAAGTTTATTTATCAAGTATTATTATAGAATAAATTTCTTATTCTGTCAACACAAAGGCCGCTGCTTATCGGTGCAGCGGCTTTTATTCATTCTATGAAAAATGCTCTGTTATCCTTGCGCGGAGCAGCCTGCGGAGCCTCGCCGTCGATATAGCCGACAGCGCAGTGTCCGATGCCCTCCCAGTTCCCCTCGATGCCGAGGTCTGCGAGCATCTTCTTATACTCGGGCATTTCAAATTCTTCCTTCGCGCGGTGTATCCATATACTTCCGAGCCCCAGCGAGTGCGCCGCGAGCATCAGGTTGCCCATAACAAGGCTCCCGTCGTATATGCCGGTGTTCACGTCCTTGTTCCCGAGTACAACGAGTATCGCGGGAGCTCCGTAGAACGGGTCGAAGCCCTCGTTCCAGCCGCCGATGCGCCTGTTCGCGTCGGAGAGCTTATCGCGTGTCGCCTTGTCGGTTATCGCTATGACTATCGCGCCTTGCAGTCCGCGTCCGTTCGCCGCGTACAGTCCCGCCTCAACTATCTGTGCGATGTCTGCCTTCGCGGGCATATCGGGCTTGAATTTTCTGATGCTCCTGCGTTCTTCCATTGCCTTGATGATATCGTTCATACCTTTGTCCTCCTGTTGCCGGAAAAGTTTGTCATACTTCAATTATAGCGCACCGACGCCCGGTTGTCAAGCATGACGGGGCAGTGCGGGAAAGCAAAAAG
This sequence comes from uncultured Clostridia bacterium, assembly GCA_947165805.1. Lineage (GTDB taxonomy): Bacteria > Bacillota > Clostridia > Oscillospirales > Ruminococcaceae > Ruminiclostridium_E. The sequence continues at coordinate 3,795 of CAMVBT010000077.1, read as the reverse complement.
CGCGGAGCCGACTGCTCCGCGCCTGATATTCGTATGTCTTTATTACGGTAAAGCGTCCGCGCCCGAGCAGATGCCTGCTGCGACGAGTTTTGCGAGGAAGTACATAATGGCACATTCGTCCTCCTGCCAGATGCGGTGGCTTCGCGGCTCGCCGCAGAACAGATAGCCGTAGATATCGTTCTTGTAGCATATCCTCGCTATCAGCGCGGTCTCTATCCCGTGCTTCATCAGCGCCCTGCAGAATACGGGAGCCGTATCCTCAAGCTCGGTAATGTCGTTGGAGCAGAAGATGTCGTCCTTCATCAGCTTCTCGATATCCGGGACTACCTCGTTCACGGTCTTGTCGAGAACGGAGTGCAGTTTATAATTCCTGTCGGTATAGTAGAGGTCCGATATCCTCAGCTCGTCAATGAGCAAAGGCAGTATCGAATGGAACTTGTTGTCCGTGCCGGGTACCATTTCGCACTGTCTTACCATTGCTTTCATCACAGCGCAGATGCTGTGTCCGGCGAGCTTCTTTATCTCGATATCCTTGTGCTTTTCGGCAACATAGATGATGTAGCAGTTCCTGCCCTTATTCTTGCCGCGGTAGAGGGTCTTGTCTATCATCGAGAACAGCGTGTCATAGTCCGTGGCGTCGTCCGGGAACGTCGCGCAGCCGATAGTTCCGGTCACGAACGGGCTGCACCCACAGTCGTCGAGCCTGTAGTTGCGGCGCAGGAGGGTATTGTTGTTGTATATGGTGTTGAAGAATGCTTTCTTGTCGTCGTACTTGATATCCCTGAAATTAATGAACATTATCTCGTCGCCGCCGAAGCGCCCCGCCACTCCGAAATCACCGAGGTTCTCGATGAGCATGGCGGAAACACCGGCAAGCACTCCGTCACCCGCGCGGTGGCCGTAGTTGTCGTTGACGAATTTGAAGTTGTCGAGATCGAGCATAACAAAGGTAAAGGGAATATTGTCGGCTATCAGCGATCTTGCGAAGCCGAGTATATATTTCCTTGCGATTATTCCTGTGAGGTAATCCGTTATCTGGTCGATCTCCCTTGTCTGGAGCACTTCCGCGAAATAACGATATTTCATCAGCTGTTCTTTGGTATACATTATCTTTGACCTCTCACCTCAGGAGAAATGGCGGATAATTCCGGTAAACGATATCTCATATTATTATAGCATACTTTATATACAAATGTAAAGAGTTTTTTGCAAAATTGTCGAAAAAAGTGCAGAATTATTTTTCTGCCGCGAAAGGCCGTTCAGACGTCGAATTCCTCGATGACCTCGAACAGTCCGCGTATCTCGGCGTGGCCGTTCTCGAGCCTGAAAAGCCCCATTTCCCAGCCGTTCTTGTCGTAGAGCGCCATTATGTCCGGCATAGCCTCACGCACCTTCGCGAGCAGGGCTTCGTCCTTTACGACCTTTGCCGTTCCGTCGTAGCGCATGAATTTGTCGCCGTTCATAGCGAGGACTTCGACCTTCGGGTTTTCCGTGAGCTGACGGAAAACGTTCTTGAACGTGCCGCAGCCGAAATACAGCTTGTCGTCCACCAGCAGATGAAATCCGAACGGACGCCCCTTCGGCCGGTCGCCGTCCGTTGTCAGGAAGAAGAATACCTTTGCCTTGTCCAGATAGTCATTGACCTTTTCCGCGTTTGTCATAGCTTTGTTCCGCACCCGCCGCGGGGGTGCCGTTCCTTTCGTTTTTTTGCCGTATGCCGGCTCTTTTCATTATAACATTTTCTGCCGGAAAAATCAAGCGTTATACAATATCATTGTCTTGCAAATGATCGTGAAATGTGCTATAATTGTTGTCAGAGATTTTTAAAGGAGGTCGTAATATGTCCGATAAGAAAAAAGCCGCTGCTCCGGAGGGCTATGCCTCGGGCGGATACGCGGCAGGCACAGCCTGCTTCACGGTCGTCGATAAAGACAGGAACAAAGTGATCGGCGCCGGCACCGAAGACCGTAAGATAACGGTAAGAATGTATTACCCCGCCGAAAAGGAAGCAACAGCGGGGAAGAAGTACGCGCCTATCTTCTCCGCCGCGAAGAAGGCTGCTCTCATAAAGGCGTACCACATAAAAGACCCCGGAGAGGAAACGAACTTCGCGGAGTATTACGAGAATGTCCCGATAGCGCAGGGAGCGAAATTCCCGCTGATAATGTTCAGCATGGGGTACAACTCATACGTCGAGGCGAATACCTACCTGCTGTGCGCCCTCGCGAGCCGCGGCTATATCATAGCGTCCGTAGGTCACGCCCATGAGGCGCTGGAGAACGACTACGAGGACGGCACCACCGACCTGTTGGACAAGCGGATAAACAAAGCCATGTACACAAGCATGATCGGCGCCGTACTCGCGCAGAACAAGCTCCTCAAAGCGAAGCTCGGCCACAGGGAAGCTCTTGAAAAGTTCGGCGAATTCATGAATAAATACACCCCGTTCCTTATCGGGCGCGTCGGCGAGTGGGCGAAGGATATGGAAAAAGCGCTTGAAGCGGTGAAGGAGCGTTACGCGGAAAACATCGACCTCAGCCGCGGCACAGGCGTGTCGGGACATTCGCTCGGCGGCTGCACGGCATATTATCTGTGCCGTTACAATGACGATTTCTCATGCGGCATCAACATCGACGGCGCACTGTTCGGCGAGTACCCGGAAAAGACCATGGAAAAGCCGTTCTGCCAGATAAGCTGCCGGGAGAACATAAACTGCGAGACAAGGCCGTTCCTTGACACGGCGGCGGACACATACAGCGTCGTTTTCGACGATATGAAGCACGTCGGTTTCACGGACGCGAAATTCTTCATTCCTTTGAAGTTCTTTGTCGGAAAGCTCCCGCCCGACGAGCTGCTCAGGCATCTTACTTACTGCCACACCGCGTTTTTCGACAAGTATCTCAAAGGCGGGGATACAGCCTTTGACGGGCTGCCCTCGGATAAGGTCACATACACGAAGATCGTATGATCGGATATGCTCCGGAGAAAAACTCCGGAGCTTTTTTTTGCCGGAAAAAATTTTCCAAAAAACTATTGACAAATCGAAATAAATGTGATATCATAATGATGTCGAAAGGATAATCTTTCGAGGGAAACGGATAATACGGGCTCTTACCCGAAAGGAGTGCATAAAAATGACAGAAAAGATCTACACAACCAAAAAGAACGGTATGGCGGTGCTGATATTCACGCTCCTGCTGTACATAGCTTCGATCGTCGTATTCATTATGAGCATAATAAAGACCGATGCCGGGGAGGGCGGCGCCTTATGGGTGATCGCGCTGATAGTGTCGGGGATATGGATGTTCATAGGCTGGTTCCCGTTCTGCGGACTGCGCGTTCTCAAGCCGCAGGAGGCTCTCGTTCTCACGCTGTTCGGCAAGTACGTCGGCTCGCTGAAAGAGGACGGCTTCTACTACGTCAACCCGTTCTGCTCGTCGTTCAACCCGGCTGCCGGAACAAAGCTCCGTCAGAGCGGCGATGTCGGACAGGGCGGCGGAGCTGCCGCTGCTGCGGCTCTGCTCAAGGCGAGCGGCAGTGAGGCTGCCGTATCGGTCGCGGCTGCTGCCGACAGACGCATCTCCCTCAAGATAATGACCCTCGACAACGCGAAGCAGAAGATCAACGACTGCCTCGGCAACCCCGTCGAAATAGGCATCGCGGTAATGTGGAAGGTCGTTGATACGGCGCAGGCTGTATTCAACGTGGACAACTACAAGGAATACCTCTCGCTGCAGTGCGACTCGGCTCTGCGCAACGTCGTAAGACTGTACCCCTATGATGTAGCTCCGAACG
>CAMVBT010000076.1 GCA_947165805.1 uncultured Clostridia bacterium | reverse complement strand
AAGCGATTTGTTTTAGGGGACGCACCTTTTTTAAAAGGGGCGGCGGGGTCCGGGGCAGAGCCCCGGGCTCAAGCGAAGCGACCACTCAAGCGGAGCGACCTCTCGAGCGCAAGCGACTTTATGAAAGATATTGCAAAATTTCGGGAAATGTGATATAATCTAACTGTACGGCGATGCCGGAAATATACGGAAAGGAAAAAATGCCATGAAGAAAGCGTTCAGGAAATTACTATGCGGAATACTTTCGGCCGCGATGCTGATAACGGCTGCGACACCTGTTTCGGCGGCGGGCGCGAAGACCTCCGGGGATACCCGGATCATTGTTTCGTTCGGAGACTCATACTCCGCGGGCGAGGGAATACCGCCGTTCGGAAACAGCACGACCTCCAAGGAGAAAGTAAAAGACCCCGACTGGCTCGCGCACAGGTCGAATCTTGCGTGGGGCGGACAGCTCACGCTGAAGGGCGTTGACGGCACAATGGCCGATCACCGCGGCACGAACTGGTTCTTCGCCGCGGCTTCCGGAGCGGAGACAAAGCATATCAACGAGGAATTCGAGAAACAGTACAGCTATAAAGGGCTGAAAGGCTCGGCCGCCCTCGATCCCCAGATCGACATATTCAAACAGATAACCCCGGGCGACACGGATTACGTCACGCTCACCATAGGCGGCAACGACATAGGCTTCGCGGAAATAATGGCGACTGCTGTGAAAAATGCCTCGAAGCTTGACAAGAAGATCGCTTCCGTGTGGAAAGAATACAAGGATCACATAAGAGCCGATATCAAGCAGGCCTACAAGGACATAGAAAATGCCGCGGGCAAGCAGGCGGCGATAATCGTCGCGGCATATCCGAAGCTTTTCAATCCCAAGGGCTTCACGGTTTCTGCCGGTCTGGTAAAGCTCAAAGTCAAGGCGGAGACCGTAAAGAAAGTCAACGACGCTACGGAACAGCTCAACGCCGAGATCAGCGCTCTCGTTGACGAGTGCAGGAAAGAGGGCATGAATATATGGTTCGCGCCCGTTCAGGACGAATTTGACGGCCACGAAGCCTACACCAAGGATCCCTACATAAACGGCGTTATCTTAGGTACACAGGAAGATGATATCTCTGATGCCACCGGCGGCTACAGCGCTTACTCGATCCACCCCAACGAAAAGGGCGCAAAGGCCTACGCGAAAGCCGTTCAGAAAGTCATCGACAAGCTCGAAGCGGGCGGAGCTTCCGCTGCACCCGCCGTTCCCGAGCTCAAAGCCACCGTTAAAAGCGGGCAGGTAACGCTGAAATGGAGCGCCGTGGACGGAGCTACCAAGTATCAGGTGCTTCTGTACACCAACGGCAAGTACAAAGCCGTAAAGACTCTGAAAAAGACCTCGCTGAAAATAAGCGGTCTCACCGGCGGCACAAAGTACAAATATGCCGTAAGAGCTTACGTCAACGGCAAATGGACAAAGATAGAAAAACCGGCTATACTCACTATAAAAGCGAAATGACCGGAATACAGAAAGGACTCTTCGGAGTCCTTTTTTGTTTCCCCTGCCGCCGTGTAACCAAAAAATGCGCTCCGACACTTGACTTGACGGCGCTTTTGTGATATAATATACCGGAAAAAACAGAAAACACGACTGTAAAGGAATGATAAGATCATGGAAATGCCGTTTGAACCGAATGAGGGCAAGAGCCTGACCATAGAAACAGATTTCGGCACCTATGCCCGCTATCCGATCAAAACGCACGTTATAATGAAAGATGACGTTATGTTCGATGTGCTCGACAAGTATGTCTGTCCTTATCTTCAAGAGGGCGACACCGTCATAATCTCCGAGAAGATCATCGCCATAACACAGGGCAGAGCCTTCCCGATAGACGAGATCAAGGTCTCCGGGCTGGCGAACTTCCTCAGCAAGTTCGTTGTCAAGACGAATTACGGCATCGGACTCGGTATGCCCCAGACAATGGAACTCTGCATACGCGAGGTAGGACGTCCGAAGGTGCTCTGGGCATCTGCCTGCGCCGCTGTGGGCAAGGTATTCGGCAAGAAGGGCGTATTCTACAATATATGCGGAATGAAGGCCCGCGCGATAGACGGCCCCTGCGAATATACGCTGCCGCCGTATAACCACTACGCGAAAATGGCTCCGGACAAGCCCGACGAGGCTGCCGCTGAGCTCGCGAAGCACTGCGGCTGTGATGTCATCATAATCGACGCAAACGACATCGCGGCTACCGTTCTCGGCAAGAGCAGACCCGATCTCCCGGACGCGTTCGGTGAGCAGGTGTTCCGCGACAACCCCCACGATCAGAGCTCCCAGCAGACACCTATCTCGATAGTGAGAAAAATTGCATAAAACAACTCCCGTATCGTTCGGATACGGGAGTTTTTCGTTATTCTTCCTCCATTGAGGCTATCTCCTCCGGGATCTCCGGTGCCGGAGCGCCTTCGGGCTGTGCGACCTCGGGCGAAGAGTTATCGCTGCTGTCCGCGCTTTCGGTCTTCTGCTCCTCGTCGTCGTCGAGGACGCTCTTATGCTTTTTCGGGTGGTCGTTCGGCACGCGCAGAAGAATGGCCTGCTTGAACATATCGGGCTCATGCTCGGCGAGGTATTTCATATCCTTCATCGGCACGGAGTCGCCGCGCGCTATCCTTGACGCTATCTTGAGACACCGCGAGTATATCTTGAAGCTCTCGCCCATGGCTTCCGCTTCCTTGTTCGAGTTTTCGAGCTCCTGCGTCAGCATCTCGATCTCGTTCTGCTTCTCGCGCATTTTCGTTTCCTGCTCCTGTTTGCGGCGCTCGGTCTCGGCGGCTTTGCGCTGCTCGATCTCGAGCTTTTCGCGCTCGCGCAGCTCCTCGGGCGTGAGTTCCTCGCGCTCATCTCCGGCGGCAAGCGCGAAAAGCTGCTCCGGCTCGGCACGGCGCTGCCTGCGGTTAAGGTTTATCGGCGTTGTGACGGGTCTTTGTCCCGTCGATGTTCTTATCTCCATAAATAATCCCCCTTCCGAGATATTATCTGTATATAATATCGTCGGAAAGGGGGAAAACTTTAGCCAAAAACGAAAAAATCATATCACGGCTTCCTTGTGCCGTGTGACGTGACAGCCGACATTGACTGCAACCGGAAGTCCGGCTATGTGCGTCGGAGCCTGCTCTATGTTGACATACAGCGCGGTCACGGTGCCTCCGAAGCCCTGCGCTCCCACGCCTGTCTTGTTCGCTTCACTCAGCATACGCTGTTCGAGCTCCGCGTAGAACGGGTCGGGGTTCCGGAGCCGCAGGTCGCGGCAGAGCGCCTTCTTTGCGAGCAGAGCACACTGCTCGAAGTCGCCGCCTATGCCCACTCCGAGCACTATCGGCGGGCATGGATTGCTCCCCGCGGTGCTGACGGTCTCGGTCACGAAGCCCACGATATCGTCAACGGAGGCGGAGGGCGTGAACATCTTCATTCTGCTCATATTCTCGCTCCCGAAGCCCTTCGGAGCTACCATGATACGGACCTTGTCCCCGTCGGTGATCGTCGTATGTATTATGGCGGGGGTGTTGTCGTTGGTATTGCCGCGGCGTATGGGGTCGCGGACGACGGACAGGCGCAGCTTACCCTCGACGTAGCCCTTCGCGACGCCCTTATTTATCGCGTCGTACAGGCTCCCGCCCGTGAAATGCACGTCCTGCCCTATTTCAAGGAATATCACCGCCATTCCCGTGTCCTGACATATCGGTACGCCGAGCTCGGCGGCGCAGTCGATGTTGCGGACGAGGTCGCCCAGCACCTCGCGGCAGACGGGGCTTTCCTCCTTCGGAGCCGCGGCTTCTATTGTCTCGCGCATACACTCCGGCAGGTGCAGGTTCGCGTCCTCGCAGAGCCGCGCGACGGTTTCGGTCACTATCGAAACATCTATCTCACGCATTGTCGTCTTCCTCGCTTTCGTTGTCTTCGTCTGCCTCCGGCAGCCCGGACGCGTCGTGTATCACGCGGTACAGCTCCTCGCGCAGTATCTTTACCTTTGAGCGGTCGAGCTCCAGCAGATACAGGCAGATGAACACCCTCACCACACTGACGCACGCCGAAAGGGCAAGCCCGTTCCACAGGTCAAATCCCTGCACGAACAGCAGCGAATACGAAATGATAAGGAAGTCGATGAACAGCGACGCGATAACGCCCCAAAAGCACGCCCAAATAGCCGGAGGCTTGTGTATGAAGCCGTGCAGACTGCACCTCTCCATGCCTTTCTCGATGTCCACGGTCATCATCGTGTCGCACATATCCTCGCGGTAGGAGTGGTAGTATTTCAGCTTGTAGCGGTCGTCGCCCGCCCTTGACCACAGGCACAGCGGCGAGCCCTTCAGCTTGTTCAGGTTCCGCCGGTACTGCGTGTCTATCAGCGCGTCGAGCCTGCTCACCAGAGCGTCGCGGCTCATCACCGCTTCCTCCTCGACCCGCATCTTTATGAATTTTTTTCTTCTCTTTTCAGCCATATTTTTTGTCGCTCCGCTTGAGTGGTCGCTTGCGCTCGAGTCTTGGGGAAAACTTTTTTGAAAAAAAGTTTTCCCCAAACCCCTTTCAAAAAACTTTCAACCGCTTCGCTGTTAAGCCCCGGAGTTTACAGCGTTTCGTCGAATATTCTGTAATTGCCGCTTTTGATAATTTCTATGAAATGCTTGATATCCCTGATCTCTTCGTCCGTTTCGATACCGGAGAGCCTCTGCTGGTCGGCATGGTGATTGTCGCTGCCCGCAGTGTACAGCAGCCCGTAGCTGTCCGCATAGTGCTTCGCCATGTCGTTCTCGAACTGCTTGCGGTGAGAGTTTATCACCTCCACAGCGTCGCATTTGCGCGGCATCAGCCGTATCATATCAATGTACCAGTCCTCGCGGAACGGGTGAGCGTGGCTCACAAAGCCTCCCTCCGCGTGAATGAGATCAAAGTAGTCGTTCGGGTGCAGCTCCATGACCTCGGGGTGTTTCAGAAGCCACTGCTTGTCCAAGCCGTAGGTGAGAAAATCGTTGCCGTAGTGCGCGTACTCCCAGCCGAAGAACACGTCGAGCCCTATCTCGTCCCCGGCTTTTTTCGCGTTCTCATAGCCCGAGCAGAGTATGTCGACCCTCTGCTCCCACGGCAGATCGGCGGGTGCGCGGGTATTGCCGTTCAGAAAATGGTCGGTAATTATTATGCCCTTGAAGCCCCGCTCCTTGTAGAAGCGCGCCTGAGTCTCGCCGGAAGCGCTCGCGCAGGCGCTTGCCTCTGCGGTATGGCAGTGTGTTTCGTATTTATACATAAAAAGCTCCGTTTATTCCGCGTCTTCGCGCATCACGCGCTGATCCATGTTGAACACGATCTTCCACCTGCCGCCTTTTCTGCTCCATGTGGTCGTTACATGGAATTTCCCGGCAAGGTCACTGTTTCTCGGGTCTTTGACTTCTATCGTGATGACATAATGCACCTGCACGCTTTCGGTATCGCTGCATACGATCTCGAAGTGCTCTATCGTATATGATCTGCAGTCAAAATCGGCAATGATGCCGGCATATTCCCTGCCTGTGCAGCGATATCCTCCGCACACCATTACCGCGCTGTCATCGGCCAGCCGGAGAAACGCGTTTTTGTCGCGCCTTTTTGCGGCCTCCCACATTGAGGTCTCGAGTTTTAGTGCTTCTTCATTGTTCACGTCTTTTGTCTCCGCTTTCATATATAGTTTTTCACGTCAACGATCTTTCCGTCCTTTATCGAAACGCGCGGCACGCGCTTGCTGACAAGGCACAGCAGCTCATAGCCGATAGTTCCGAGCATATCCGCAATATTATCGACCTTTATCTCGTCAATGGTGTCGGAGTAGAGCTCCGCGGTGTCGCCGACCTGTACGTCGAGCCCCGTCACATCGACCATCATCTGATCCATGCAGACGCGTCCGACTATCGGGGCGCGCTGTCCGTTTATGTAGACTGCGCCCTTATTCGACAGTCCGCGGGAATAGCCGTCTGCATAGCCCGCCGGGATAACGGCGAGGACTGTCTCACGGTCGGTGATGAAGGTTCGCCCGTAGCTGACCGCCGTTCCTGCGGGTACAGTCTTGATCTGGCACACAGCCGCCCGCAGTCTCATCACGGGGCGTATGCCGAGCGGCACGTCAAGCGCGGTATTGGGCATACAGCCGTAGGTTATGATGCCGCTGCGCACCATATCGCCGCCGAGATCGCCGTGGTAGAGTATGCCGCCGCTGTTGCGGGAATATACGGGTATGCCGGAGGCTTTCGCGCCGGCGGCGACCTCGTCCAGCCTGCGCTGCTGCATACGGGTGTATTCGATGTCCGAAGCGTCCGCACTGTCCGCGGTCGCGAAATGCGTGTAGACGCCCTTTATCTCCAGCCCCGGCATTCCCATTATCTCGCGGAGCTCCTCGGCGGTGTCTATTCCGACGCGGTTCATGCCGGTGTTGACCTTGATATGTACTTTCATCTTTATGCCGCGCTTTTCGCCGTAGTCGGAGATCATGCGGGCGTGTTCGACATTGGCGGCTGTCTGCTCGAAGCCGCCCTCAGCGACCTCGTCCTGCCACTCGGGGTCGCAGTAGCCGAAAATGACGATCTGCGCTTCCGGGAGCGTCCTGCGCAGGTCTATGGCCTCGAGGATATTCGAGACCGCGTAGCTGAAAACGCCCTCCTTCCACAACTCGGCGGCTATGATATCGGCGCAGTGTCCGTAGGCGTCGGCCTTTACCACCGCCATGACGGGCCGGCCCTCAGCGGCCTCCTTTATCAGCCTTATGTTGTTGTCGAGTGCGTCGAGGTCTATCTCCGCCCACACTCTGCGCAGAAGCTTATCCATAGGAATTTCTCCTCAAAATTGTTACAAACGGACAGATTAAGCCCTGACCGTCCGGGATTTTTTGTTATTTCGCATTAAAAAATCCTATTGTATTTTATTGCGATTTGTGATAAAATATATCATATATGCGTTACTATATTATTATATACTTTTCTCACGATAATTTCAACTGTTTTTTTAAATTTGTTTCCGGCTCACCGCAAAAGACAAAACGGTATCTGTATGCCGGATCAGAGTATTAAACCGGTTTCCGACAGGAGAATATAAATGTCAGTCAAAAGAAAAAGCAACTGGTACATATACCTGATCGCGCTGATAGCGTCATTCACGCTGCTCGGTATGTTCGTCAGCAGTATATGGACCTCTCTCTTCCCGGAGGGCGACGATGACAGCATATACAAGGTCTCCAAGGCGGACTACCGCCCGAGTGCCGAGATAAACCTGACATCGCTGATAATGCTCTCGGATATGAAAGCCGCCACACCGGCCTACTATATGCTGATGAACTATCAGCCCCGCAACGAGAAGATAGTATTCGTGCCGCTGCGCGAGAACATGAAGGTCAATTACGGCGGCAACAGCGGCAGCCTCTACGAGATGTATGACAACTTCGGCGCGAAGGCCGTCTGCGCGGGCATCGAAGACCTGCTGGGAATAAAGCTGATACACTATATCAAGTTCGACAGGCTTTCCTTCATAGACTTCGTGAATATGCAGGACACGGTCTATGTGAACGTGCCCTCCGACGTGGTCGAGAAGGAAACGAAGATCGTACTGAAAAAGGAAATGATAGAGGTGGACGGCGAGCAGCAGGAAGTCACACGCCAGATGAACGAGACCGTCGAGAACGTCATCTACAAGGAGGGCGTCCACAATATGAACGGCGAGGACCTCTACGGATACCTGACCTATAATTTCAAGCACGGCGTTGACTACTCGCTGGCGGTAATGGGCTCGGCGGCGATGAACATGATAAACAAGAACTTCCGCGGAATGTCCACCACACAGGTGCAGAGCCTCGCGGAGCACATCATAAAGAGCACCGAGACAGACATCATATTCAAGGACTACACCACTATACAGCCTATACTCAATTACACCCTCGAGAACAGCATAAGCCCCTGTGAGTACTATATCACCTACGGGGATATCGACGGCGGGTATTTCATATTATCCGACAACTGCAAGAAAACTCTGCTGGACAGAATGGATATCGATACAGAGGCAAAGAATGAAAAATAAGACCGGATACCGCCTGCGGACAACAGCGGGGCGCATCGGAGGAGCGCTGCTCTTCCTGCTCACGGGATGCTACATCTTCGTTTCGCTCGGGATATTCTCGCTCGGGCTCATCGCGTTCCCGTCGGCGCTTCTCGGAAGGCTGGGGCTGCTGACGGTAATAAGCGACCTCGCGCCGCTTGCGCTGATGCTGATAAGCGGAGGCATACTGCTGCTGGGTACGGGAATGAGCCTGTGCATCATACCGGTATGCGCCGCTCTCACGGGCAGGCTGAAACGTATCTCGCGCACCGCGGAGATACTTGGGAAAAAGGCAGCTTATGAAGAAACGCAGACTTCTTGAGATATTCGGCGTGACCGCGGCCGCTGCGGGGATCATAATGACCGCGGCAGGCCTGACCGTACAGTATCTGCGCTCGCAGAACGGCTACACCGGGAATGTCATATACGCACAGGAGGAGTTTGAGACCCCGCGCGAGCTGGTAGTCATAACCGCCTCGATGCCGATAACCGTCGAATACGGCGACGTTGACGCGGTAAAGGTCGCCTATACGGGCGGTCTGCCGCTGATCTTCACCGAGGACAAGGGTACTCTGCGCGTCACGCAGAACGATACCTTCACGATAGACCTGTACTCGCCGAGAGCGCTGGAGAGCGGCGTGAAGATAACGCTGCCCCATAAGGTCTACGAGCGGATAAGCCTTTCAAGCTCGGGGGGCGCCATAACCTCCCGCGGGCTTAACGCCGGAGACCTTGAATTCAGCACAAAGGGCGGGGATATGGAGCTCTACGGTATTGATGAGCACGCTTATGTCCGCACCGAGAGCGGCAGGATATATGCCGAGTTCTCCTCATACAGCGCGGATATGACCATAAACGCGGGCTCCGGGAATGTCAGGCTGCTGATGTCGCCGGAAAGCTCTATCTATCTGGAATTCTTTACCGAGAGCGGCACATTCACGTCCCACAGACCCGACTCTTCGGACGAGTCGCGCTACGGGGACAGTGTCATGATGTATAACGGGGCAAAAAATAAACTGAATGTAAATACAACATCGGGTGATCTCGATCTTTATCTTTGCTGAGGAAAAAGTTATGGTATCAATAATAATCCCTGCCTACAATGAGCAGGAAAATATAGAAAACACCGCCGCCGTCATAGGCGGCATACTCGATAAGACAGGCGAGAGCTATGAGCTGCTGTTCGTGGACGACGGTTCGCAGGACTCCACATGGGACAAGATCGAGGCACTGACCAAAACACACGGATCGGTGCGCGGGATCAAGTTCGCGCGCAACTTCGGCAAGGAGGGCGCTATTTTCGCGGGGCTGAGAAACTGTTTCGGAGACTGCGCCATAGTGATCGACTGCGACCTCCAGCACCCGCCGGAGCTTATCCCGCAGATGCTCGAGCTCCACAGACAGGGCTTCGAGGTCGTGGAGGCCGTC
>CAMVBT010000075.1 GCA_947165805.1 uncultured Clostridia bacterium | reverse complement strand
CAGGTAGTCGAGTTCCAGCACGTAAAGCCCGGCAAAGGCGCTGCTTTCGTAAGGACCAAGACCAAGAACGTCATCACCGGCGCGGTAGTTGAAAAGTCCTACAACCCGACAGCCAAGTTCCCCACTGCTTTCGTTGAGAGAAAGGATATGGAATATACCTATTCCGACGGCGCTCTCTACCACTTCATGGACAGTGAGACCTATGAGGACGTGCCGATCAACGCTTCCGAGGTTGGCGACAACTTCAAGTTCGTCAAGGAGAACATGGTCTGCAAGGTACTTTCCTACAAGGGCAAGGTATTCGGCGTTGAGCCCCCCAACTTCGTTGAGCTCGAAGTTACACAGACCGACCCCGGCTTCAAGGGCGACACCGCAACAAACGCAACCAAGCCCGCAACTCTCGAAACAGGCGCAGAGATACGCGTTCCGCTGTTCATCGATATCGGCGATGTTATCCGCATAGATACCAGAACAGGCGAATACATGGAGCGCGCCAACAAGTGACGTTTCACTGAAAACTATTATACGGAGGTAATATTATGGAGAACATGACTATTGCCGAAAAGGTCTCCTATATCAAGGGACTTACCGAGGGCATGAAGATAGACACCGCTGCTAACGAGGGCAAAGTCCTTGCGGCGATCCTTGACGTTCTCGGCGATATCGCACTCAATATCGAGGATATCGACAGTGACCTTGCCGATCTTACCGACGTCGTTTCCGACGTGGAGGACGATCTTATCGAGCTTGAGGACTATGTTTACGACGAGGACGACGATTACGAAGCTCCCGATGACGAGGAACTCTATGAGATCACCTGTCCCGACTGCGGCGAGACGATAACCGCCGATTTCGATGTCATAGCCGACGGCGAGATCAAGTGCCCGAACTGCGGCGCCGATCTTGAGTTTGATCTCAGCGCTCTCGACAACGAGGAATAATAATTAAATATAGTATCAATAATTGTTTTGGGGCGGGGTGAGATTCCCCACCGGCGGAAGTGAAGCCTGTACAGGGTATTCAGACAGTCCGCGAACTCCCGAAAGGGAGCCGAACCGGTGAAATTCCGGTACCGACGGTCACAGTCCGGATGGGAGAAACAAAAAAGCGTACAGATATGTACCGCCCTTTTGCCTTGCGCGAAAGGGCTCTTTTATTTCTCCGTGAAAGGAGCAATAATATGTCAACAGCAGCAAAAACGATCAGAACGACAGACAGAAAAAACATAAGCAATACCAAATTCATCACGATAACAGCGATACTCACGGCAATAGCCGTGGTGCTGCAATATCTCGAATTTCCCGTACCGATGTTCATTCCTGCATTCGTGAAGTTCGACTTTTCCGATCTGCCCGCTATACTTGCGGCGTTCCTTGTGTCGCCGGTGTCCGGAGTGCTGGTGTGTCTGCTTAAAAATGTGATACACATAGCGGTGTCGCAGTCCGCGGGAGTTGGGGAGCTCTGCAACTTCCTGCTGGGCGCGGTAATGGTGATACCGTCATGGCTTATCTACAAGATAAAGCCCTCAAAGGGCATGGCAGCGGCAGCTATGGCAGTCGGCTCGCTCATTACCGCAGTTGTGAGCATCTTTATAAATTACTTCATCACCTACCCGTTCTATCAGGAGGCCTATCATCTCCCGATAGACGCAATAATCGGAATGTACAGAGAGCTCAACGGCGGCGTCGGTTCGCTCTGGGACGCGCTGATATGGTTCAACGCACCGTTCACTTTCGTCAAGTTCCTGCTCGACTCAATGATAGTGTTCTTTGTCTATAAACCCCTCTCCAAAGCGATCAGAAAAAGCGAGTAGTCGCTAACGCTCGAGAACGGGAACAAGAGTCGCTCCGCTTGAGTTGCCTCCGGCGGCCAGCTTTTTGAAAAAAGCTGGGCAAAAACTTTTCAAACGCTTCGCCTTGCAAATTCGTTAAGTAGTACCACTTTTGAGGGTAAAAGATACTAAAATAACAAAAATATCTGCTCCTTTTGACTGCCAAAAGGAGCAGATTTCTTTTGAGTTTAATAGCGTAGCGGTTGAAAGTTTTTTGAAGGGGGTCTGGGGTGGTCTCCCCGTTAGCGGGGAGGTGGCGACGAAGGAGCCAGAGGGGCTGACCGACAGACAACTTTTTTTCAAAAAAGTTTCCCCCAGTCTCGAGCGGAGCGACCTCTCGAGCGTAAGCGACAAAACTCAAGCGGAGCGACCTCAAACGACCTCGCCGATCAGATTATTGTCGAGGCAGTCGGTATAGCGGATCTTCACGAAATCGCCTGTGTGGAGCTTGCTTTTGCTTGCGAAATAGATCATTCCGTCGATCTCGGGGGCATAAGAAGCGTCGCGCCCGAAATACATCTCGAACAGCCTGTCATAGCCCTCGCAGACCACCTCGGTCTCTGTGCCGATGAGCGCAGCCGATGCCTCGGAGACGCGTATCTCCTGCTGCTCCATGATTATCTCGGCGCGGTGCTCGCGCTCGCGCTCGTCCACCTGATTCTCAAAGTCCGCGGCAGGCGTGTCGTCCTCCTGCGAGTAGGCAAAGCACCCGAGACGGTCAAATTTTATCTCGTTCGCGAACTCCGCCAGCTCGGTAAACTGCGCCTCGGTCTCGCCGGGAAAGCCCGTGATGAACGTCGTGCGCAGAGTAAGCCCCGGTATGCGCTCCCTGAGCTTTTTTATCAGCGCGGTCAGGCTCTCACGGTCGCCCTTTCTGCCCATGTCGCGCAGTATCTCCGCGTCGCAGTGCTGGAGCGGAAGGTCTATGTACTTGCAGATCTTCGGCTCGGAGGCTATCAGGTCTATGAGCTCGTCGGTCATTCTCTCGGGATAGCAGTAGAGCAGGCGCAGCCACTTCACGTCGAGCTTCGCCAGCTCGCGCAGCAGCTCCGGCAGCGCGTATCTGCCGTACAGGTCGATGCCATAGTTGGTCGTGTCCTGCGCTACTACGATAAGCTCCTTTACTCCTTTTTTTACGAGTATCTCCGCTTCCTTAACGATGTTTTCGATCTTCCTGCTGCGGAACTTTCCGCGTATCTGCGGTATCGCGCAGTATGTACAGCAGTTGTCGCAGCCGTCGGCTATGCGCAGATAGGCGTAGTGCGGCAGCGTGGACTGCATACGGCTGCCCTCCATATCAAGATCGTCTATCGAGCCGAAGTCTATGACCCGCTCTCCGGCAAGCACCCTTTCGATAGTCCCGACTATCTCATCATTGCGCCCGAGCCCGAGAACTCCGTCTATCTCCGGGAACTCCGCGTCCATCTGCTCCTGATAGCGCTGCGCAAGACAGCCTGTGACGATTATCTTCTTGTTTATGCCGTCGTTCTTGCGGCTTATGGCCTCCATTATCTCCTCGATAGCCTCTTCCTTGGCGCTTGTGATGAAGCCGCAGGTGTTGATCACGACCACGTCGGCAAGCCCTGCCTCGGGCACTATCTTATAGCCCGCCTCGGCTATCCTCGCAAGCATGAGCTCGGCGTCGCACTGGTTCTTCGGGCAGCCGAGGGAGACCATTCCGACCTTTGTTTCTTTTCCCATGTCAATTCTCTCTTTTCGCTATGTATTCTTCCGCGTGCTTTATAAGCTCCCTGTCCTCGGGGAAGTTCAGCAGCTCCAGCGCCTTTTCGTAGGGCAGGAGCCAGTCGTCGAGTATCTCGTCCGCCTGTATCTCCGGCTCGCGGTATTCGTAGTGTCCGATAAAGAACACTCCGGTCTTTATGCATTTTTCGCGGGTCGCGTAGGTGTATTCCTCGCGGAAATCGCCGTATTGTACAAAGTCGAGCCCCGTTTCCTCGCGGACCTCGCGCTTTGCCGTTTCAAGCTCGGTCTCGCTGTACTCGATGTGACCCTTAGGGAAACCGATATGCCCGCTCTCATTCTTTATCAGCAGGTAGCGGCGGCCTCCGTCCTTCTCGGTGAACATTACCGCGCCGCCGGTCTTTTCAAACTTCGTGTAAAAGATGTCGCCGTCACGGACGAGGTCTCCCAGCTCGTGCAGCAGGTTACATTCATAGCAGATATCCCCGCCGTACTGCTCCGCTGGTACCGCCACCGGTATCTCTTCATCTCCGCGCGCTATCAGGGCGCAGATCTTACCCCTGCTCACGCCGCCGACGGTTATGGCGGGTCTGCCGTCCCATGTGCCGATGCGGACGTTTCCGCGGTCTTCGGCCACATTGATCTTTATTGTTTTTCCGTATAAGTCGGAGTTCTTTCTGTGGTGCATCTGTCTGTTCCCCTCACTTTTTACCTTATCACGGCAGCTTTATAAGCCCCTTTTCGAGCATTCTCTGCGCGGCGAGAATGATGCCCATTCTGCCGGTGTCGTAGGTAAGTCCGCCCTGGAGCCACACGGCGTAGGGGTCACGCAGCGGAGCGTCCGCCGACAGCTCAATCGACGCTCCCATTGTGAACGCACCCGCCGCCATTATCACCTTGTCCTCATAGCCGGGCATATCCCACGGCTCCGGCGCAACGAAGCTGTCGACCGGGCTGCCGGACTGTATGCCCTCGCAGAACGCGATAAGAGCCTCCGGCGAGCCGAGCTTTATCGCGGTGATTATGTCGGTGCGGTACTCGTTATGGTTCGGGTACGCCGTGAAGCCCAGCATATCGAAGAACGACGAAGCAAAGGTCGCGGTCTTTACGGCGTTCTTCACGGTCTCGGGAGCGTAGAAAAGCCCGAGGAACAGGCTGCGGTTCATTCCGAGGGAGCAGCCTACCTCCTTGCCCGTTCCCACCGTGGTCAGACGGTAGGCGCACAGCTCAACGAGGTCGCGCCGTCCGGCTATGTAGCCCCCGGTCTCCGCTATGCCGCCGCCGAGGTTCTTTATCAGCGAGCCGATGACAAGATCGGCGCCGACCTCACAGGGCTCGACGCGCTCGACCAGCTCGCCGTAGCAGTTATCGACCATTATTATCGCGTCCGGGTTCACGAGCTTCACCGCATCCACCATCTCGCTTATCTCCGAAACGGTGATCGACGGCCGCAGGCTGTACCCCCGCGAGCGCTGTATGTATGCGACCTTGCACGACCGCGCAAGGTCGTTTATCCTCCCGAAATTCACTCTGCCGTCGGGCAGCAGGTCGATCTGGTCGTACTTAACGCCGAACTCCGAAAGCGAGCCTCCGCGCTCGCCGAAAATCACCTCGCTGAGCGTGTCGTAAGGCCTGCCGGTCAGCGACAGCATAAGGTCGCCGGGGCGCAGTACCCCGAACAGCGCCGTCGAGAGCGCGTGGGTGCCGTTTACGAACGTGTGGCGCACCAGAGCGTCCTCCGTGCCGAGCACCTGCGCGTACACTTCGTCCAGCTTGTCCCTGCCCGCGTCGCCGTAGCCGTAGCCCGTCGTGCCTTTAAGGTGCATCTCCCCTACGTGGCAGTCGGTGAACGCCTTCAGTACCTTCTCGCCGTTGCAGCGGGCGGTGTGCTCTATACGCGCGAAGGACTCGGCGCAGCGCTCCTCCGCTGCCGCGGCTGTGATTTCCAGCTTCTTGTCAATGCTAAAGCAGCTCAATTTACTTATCTCCTTGTTTTCTTTTTTTCTATCAGAACGCGGTCAGCTCACACTTCTGCGGAGTGGCTGTCTCGTTAAGTATGCGGAATGAGTTGTCTGAGGAGTCATACTTCATATAATCCGTCAGAGTCTTCGAGCCGTACCATTTATCCATGCGCAGTATGTTGTTCTCGCACAGATAGATATAGTATCCGTCGCCGGCGTGCAGTATGCGGAAGGAACCGATATCGCTGTGCCAGATGAACACGTCGATGAAACGCGTCTCGTCGGCATCGTCCATAAAGCCTATCAGGACTTCAACGGCTCCGTCACCGTCGAGGTCTCTGAGAAGATAACCGAATTTATTGGCTCCGTCCTTCATCTCGTCAGCTATGCGCAGATCGGCGTGCTCGTCCGACCAGCCGTCCGCGAAGCCGTCGCTGTAATATTTCAGTGTCTCATTGTACCAGTCTGAGGGTATCTTCGGTTTTCCGACGCAGCCCGTAAGCGTAAGAGCCATGACTGCGAACATAACGATACATAAAACTATCCTCTTCATTTTTCTCCCTTTCCGTTTATCAGCGCAGTGCTTTGTCATCCGGATATGCGGCGAGGCCGCACAATAATCATTAATTATTATATAGTGAGTTCGACGGCTTTTCCGGCGCTCGCGAAGCCGATATTCGCGTAGAACGGCCGCAGGCTCTCGTTGCAGAAAAGCTGTACGGTATTGCCGTGGGCGGATTCGTCGGCGCATAACGCGCTGACAAGACGCGAGGCATATCCCCTGCCGCGCGCCTCCTTACGGGTGCTGACAAAGGACAGATATGTTATTCCCGAGGACGAGAACATCTTCACCGCGCAGGCCTTATGCCCGAGCACATAGGCCTGTGATATGCCGTGCCGCAGATTGTGGCTCATATCGGTGTACCATTTGTTCACGTCAATGTCAAATCCGTCGCCGATGATCTCGGAGAGCTCCTCGAGCGAAGTGTCCGTGTCTATGCTGCCGTTCGTGAGGTCGTCCGCGCTGCCGGCTCCGTTCTCGCAGACCATGTGCAGCATATCCTTGTGGTTCGCGTTCACGTTCGCGGCTGAAAATGTCTGATACGACAGCAGCACCTTGCGGAATTTTCCGCACATCAGGAATTCCATCAGCTCCGCTACCCTGTCCCCGGGGCGTGTACCGCCCTTGGCGACGACTGCCGAACCGTAATAGTCCGCGATAACTGTGCCGCCCGTCTGTTTCCAGAAATTGCAGAAATCATATTCAAGGCCGTATGCGTCCGCAAACGCGCGTATCTTCTCCGTATATATGTCGCGGCCCTTGTCGAGAGCCTTTTCGAGCGTGGTCTTGTCGGTTATCTTCTGGATCATAGCCGCTCCTTTTTAAATCCCGGCAAATCTCGTCATCACGAGTCTTGCCGCCGCAAGTGTGCTGTCGATGTCTTCCTTTTTCATCACGCAGGCGGCAGAGTGCAGATAACGCGTCGGCACGGAAAGCGCCGCCGTGCGTATGCCGCCGACTGCCTTGTGTACCGCGCCGCTGTCGTTGCCGCCCGCCACCATTGTCTTTGTCTGGTTCTTTATGCCCTTTTCGTCACAGGCGGAGCGCGCCGCCTTGTAAAGTTCACGGTCGTAGATCGTCGCACGGTCCATGAACGATACGACAACGCCCTTTCCGAGCTCGCAGACGCGTTTCTCGTCCTCAGAGCCCGCGATGTCGCAGGCTGTGGTAGTCTCAAGTATCACCGCGATATCCGGCTTGACGGTGTACGCCGCGCACGCAGCTCCGCGGGTGCCTATCTCCTCCTGCACCGTGAACACGAACGTGCAGTCAAATGGCAAGTCGCTGTTGATAAGCTCCAGCAGCACCGCGCACCCTACACGGTCGTCGAGAGCCTTGCCGACAGCAAAGCCGTTCCCGAATTCCTCGTATCTGCCGGCGAAGCAGCAAAGGTCGCCCTGCATCACGCGGGCTTTTGCCTCGTCCCTGTCCGCAGCGCCGATGTCTATCGCGAGTTCGGCTATCTTCGGCTGCTTGTCCTTGTCGTCGGCGGAGAGCTGATGCAGAGCCTTCGCGGCTATGACACCGATCGTCCCGTCGCGGAATATCACACGCCTGCCGAACACCACAGCGGGCGAAATGCCGCCTACAGGCGCGAATTTCAGCCTTCCGTCCTCCGTATAGTCGGTTATGATGAAGCCCACCTCGTCCATGTGAGCGCAGAACATCAGCTTGTTGCGCGGTACGGCCGCGCCCTTCCGGAATACTTTCAGGTTGCCCATGCCGTCTGTGCTTACGTCGCAGTCACCGGGAAGCCGTGATTTTATATATTCCCGTATGTCCTGCTCGCCGCCGCTGGGGCCGCAGAGCTTCGACAGCACGGCGATATCGGCATAGATGCCGTTATATCCCGCGGGCGGGTCGCCGGCAGGAACAGGCTCCGGCTCCGGTTCTTCTTCACGCTCCGGCAGGACTCCGCCCGCCGCGTATGCCGCCATGAGCTTCGCGACAGACCTGATGTCCCCGGTATCAACGACCTCTACGGGGGTGTGCATATATTTCAGCGGTATCGAAACGAGCGCCGTCCTTATGCCGCCGCGGGATATCGAGATATCGTCCGCGTCGGTGCCGGTCGAGCCTCCCATGACCTCGCTCTGCCACGGTATTCCGAGTTTTTCCGCCAGATCGCGCAGCTCCGCGGTCATCTCACGGTCGAGCACCGGCGATATGCCGATCATCGCGCCCCTGCCCATTTCGCCGCATTCGTGCTTCTTCGCGTCGGGAGTATAGGCGAAGCTCACATCGACGGCTATCGCCTTTTCGGCGCTGCTGCGGTAGGCGGCTATGACCGCGCCGCGGCTGCCGACCTCCTCCTGCGAAGCGAACAGCACCTCGATATCGTATGGGAGCTCCGCACCTTTCAGCAGTTCCAGCGCATACAGCACCGCCGCCACGCCGGAACGGTCGTCAAGTGCCTTCGCTGTCACGCGCGTCCCGAGCAGCTTTGTAAGGCCGTTCTCTATCGTGACGCGGTCGCCGGGCTCAACGAGCTTTTCGGCTTCTTCGCGGCTCGTGCAGCCTATGTCTATCGCGACCTCGTCGAGCTTCATGGTTTTCTTCGAGTCGGAGGCAACATGGGGCGGCAGAGTACAGATAACGCCCCTGACAGCGCCTTTCGCGCCGTGTATCGTCACGGTCTGCGCGGCATATAGCCTGCGGTCGGTGCCGCCGCACTGGCCTACGCGCAGAAAGCCGTCGTCGTCGATGTATGTCACGATGAAGCCTATCTCGTCTATGTGCGCTTCCAGCAGGAGCACGGGCTTACCGCTGCCGCGGCTGCCCACATAGCCGGTCACGCAGCCGAAGCTGTCGATGCTCACATCTCGGGTATATCTTTTCAGAAGCTCGGCCGCGGTCTCACAGGCACCGCGCTCGGCTCCCGACACTCCTGCGGCGGAACAGAGCCGACCGAGCATTTCGTTTATTTCCATTATATCAAGCCTTTCGATTCAGATAATATTTATTTAATTATATCATTTATCCGTAACTTTAGCAAGTGTCAATCAGTAGATTTTTACTGCATATTTCCGAAAAAATTGGTAAAAATATTTTTGCAACCCCAAAACTACCGGAAAAGAAAGGAATGTTTGATATGAGAAAGATCAGGTTCACCAACGGGATACAGGGCAAGGGCTTTGCGGCAGCGCTGGTGCTGTCGCTCTGCGCGGTAGGCATCTCCACATACGCGGCGTACAGCGGAGCCGTAGGCACCGCGAAAAAGCAGGTCGAGCGGGACGCGGCTGCCGAGGACAACGTTTTCATCTTCACTCAGCCTGCCGAGACCGTGAACGCGGAGAAATTCGACATACCGAAGGACGAGCCGACAGACACCGACAAAACGGGATCCGACACCACGGCAGACGACAGCGCTCCGGCGCTGGCTGACGAAACAGGACTGTTCTTCAAGGAGCCAAAAACGCTGCCGATAGCGAACAGCACGGTGATAAACCCGTACAGCAACGGCGAGCTCGTCAAAAGTGAGACACTCGGGGTATGGA
>CAMVBT010000074.1 GCA_947165805.1 uncultured Clostridia bacterium | reverse complement strand
AAAGGTGGCAAGAAAAACACTGGCAGAAATGGAGCAGGCTCTTCCCGAAAGCAAGGCGAGAGAACGCATAGAAGCGCTCTTCGACGCCGACAGCTTCGTAGAGACCGGCAAGTTTGTCGGCTCGGACGGCGGGACAGCAAGCGTTATAACAGGCTACGGGCTTGTTGACGGAGCGACCGTTTATGCTTTTTCGCAGGATATCACCGTAAAGGGCGGCGCCATGAACAAGGCGGCGGCTCTCAAGCTCTCGAAGCTGTACAGCATGGCAGTGAAGAACGGCTGCCCGATAGTGGGCATATATGACAGCAAGGGCGGAGATATGACCGAGGGCTCGGTGATGCTCGATTCCTACGCATACATAACAAAGTCGGCGGCTAAGCTCTCCGGCGTTGTTCCGCAGATATCGTATGTGGCGGGGCTGTGCGCCGGTACGGCGGCGATGATAGCCTGCATGGCTGATATCGTTGTCGTGAACGAGAAGTCCGAGTTCTTCATGACGGCTCCGTTCGTATCGAGCGATGATACGTTCAAGGACGCGGGTACGGCAGCAAATGCCGCGAAGGCGGGTGTCGCCGCGATAACGGCAAAGGACGACAAGACGGCTGTCGAGGAGATAAAGAAGCTCCTGCGCATACTTCCGTCCAACAATCTCGAGCTTTCCGGCAACGACTACTACGCCGAGAACGACGCGGCAGTCACGGCTGATCTGAAAGCCGACGCAATGGTGAAGGCAATAGCCGACAAGGGCAGCGTCATCGAGCTTTACAAGGAGTTCGGTACCTCCGCGTATACGGCGCTGGGCAGCATAAGCTGGAAGACCGTGGGCTTCGCAGCCACGGACAAGTCCGGTGAGAAGCTTTCCGCGAGCGACTGCGCGAAGATCGCAAGATTCGTGTCGTTCTGCGACGCGTTCTCGATACCGGTCGTAACTATACTTGACAGCGAGGGCATAGGCGGCACACAGGCGGCGGAGCTCGCGGGCTCGGTAAGAGACGCGGCGAAGCTCGCACAGGTATATGCCTCCGCGACCACAGTTAAGATAGCGCTCGTTACCGATAAGGCATACGGCTCCGCGTACTGCGCGATAGCTCCCGCGAACGATATGGTGCTCGCTTACGAGAACAGCGTGATCTCCGCAGCAGACCCGAAAGCAGCGGTGATATTCCTCCGCGGCGACGAGCTCGACGGAACGAACGAGGCTGCTCTTATCGCCGAATACAAGGACAACGAAGCAAGCGTGTTCACACTTGCGGCGTCCGGCAGCGTTGACAGGGTCATTGATCCCGACGATACACGCTCCGCGGTGCTTTCGGCTCTTGACACGTTCGAGGGCAAGAGAGTCCACACACCGCAGAGAAAGCATATAAACTTTGTATATTGATAACACTGAAAGGAATACAAGACAATGAAAAGATATAATATCACAGTCAATGGAACCGCTTATGATGTATCGGTCGAGGAGCTCGAAGCCGGAGCGGAGGCTCCCGCTGCCGCGGCTCCCGCAGCGCCCAAGCCCGCAAAGCCCGCAGCACCCAAGGCTCCCGCAGGAGCGCAGGGCGGCGTCAAGGTCGAGGCTCCGATGCCCGGCACCGTAGTTGACGTAAAGGTAAAGGTCGGCGATAAGGTAAAGAACGGCGACGACATCGCGATAGTTGAGGCTATGAAGATGGAGAACGCCATTCCCGCACCCTGCGACGGCACGATAGCTTCCGTCAATGTCGCGAAGGGCGATTCCGTAAATACCGGTACGGTAATTGTTACCATAAACGCGTAATTCGATGAAAGGACTTGTTTGAAATGGCAAAGGTTTTAATTACCGAAACTGTTCTCCGTGACGCTCACCAGTCGCTTATAGCAACGCGTATGTCAACTCCCGAGATGCTTCCGATACTGTCCGCTATGGATAAGTGCGGGTTCTACTCGGTGGAGTGCTGGGGCGGCGCGACATTCGATTCATGTCTGCGCTTCCTGAATGAAGACCCGTGGGAGAGGCTCCGCATACTTCGCCGCGAGATGCCGAACACAAAGCTCCAGATGCTTTTCAGAGGACAGAATATGCTCGGCTACCGTCATTACGCCGACGACGTTCTTGAATACTTCGTTCAGAAGTCCGTTGCGAACGGCATAGACATAATCCGCATATTCGACGCTCTCAACGATGTGAGAAATCTCCAGACAGCCGTAAAGGCGGCGAAGAAGGAAGGCGCACACGCGCAGATAGCGATATCCTACACACTCGGCGAGATATTCACCACGGATTATTATGTCAAGTACGCGAAGCAGATCGAGGAGTGCGGCGCGGATTCCATCTGCATCAAGGATATGGCGGCTCTGCTGACGCCCTACCGCACCGAGGAGCTGGTAAAGGCTCTCAAAGCGAACGTACAGTTACATACACACTACACGTCGGGACTTGCTTCAATGTGTCTGTTAAAGGGCATAGAAGCGGGCGTAGACGCGATAGACACGGCGATGTCGCCGCTTGCGAACGGCACATCACACGCTCCGACCGAGTCCATGGTCGCCGCGCTTCAGGGAACTCCCTACGACACGGGACTCGACCTGAAGCAGCTCACAGAGCTGCGTCCGTATTTTATGGAGCTCCGCAAGAAGTATCTCGACAGCGGTCTGCTTGACCCGAAGATGCTGGCGGTAGACGCGAACGCCCTTATCTATCAGGTACCGGGCGGAATGCTCTCCAACCTGCTCTCGCAGCTCAAGCAGGCGGGCAAGTCGGACAAATTCGACGAAGTATTGCAGGAAGTTCCGCGTGTAAGAAAAGATGCGGGCTATCCGCCGCTGGTAACGCCTACATCGCAGATCGTCGGCACACAGGCTGTGTTCAACGTAATTATGGGCGAGCGCTACAAGACCGTAACGAAGGAGTTCAAGGGCCTCGTCAAGGGCGAATACGGCAAGACCCCCGCGCCTATCGACCCCGAGTTCCGCAGGAAGATACTCGGCGACGAGAAGCCGATAGACTGCCGTCCCGCCGACCTTATCGAGCCCGAGCTCGATAAGCTCAAAGCCGAGGCCGCGAAGTGGGCGCAGCAGGACGAGGACGTTCTCAGCTACGCTATGTTCGGTCAGGTAGCCGAGAAGTTCTTCGAGAAGCGCCGCGACAAGCAGAACGGCATCGACGCTGTTCACGCGGACAAGCAGAACAAGGTAATGCCTGTATAAAAATCAAAGCTCCCGGTGATCCGGGAGCTTTTTGTTATTTAAGGACTTCTTCCTTTATTTTGAAGTGTTCGGGCATACCGTTGCGCATACGGAGCACGTTCTCGCCCTGAATGAGCGGGAGGAAGTAGCGGAGCGCGTGCTCGTTGACGTTGGTGCCGTCGGGAGTGATCCATTCTTTGGGGAAGAATTTTTCCTTATTGGCGGTCTCGGAGGCGGGAACGGAAACGATGTCGATGATGTAGGGGATATCGCTGATGCGCTTGAATACCATAGTTTTTCCGGTCTCGCCGGCAAGCGCAGC
Source organism: uncultured Clostridia bacterium (assembly GCA_947165805.1). GTDB lineage: Bacteria > Bacillota > Clostridia > Oscillospirales > Ruminococcaceae > Ruminiclostridium_E. The sequence goes on along the minus strand of CAMVBT010000074.1, from coordinate 6,114 downwards.
CCTTACTCCCGCCGCACCTATCGCGCAGGCCTCGTCGATATCGGTCTTGGAGCAGATGTGGGACGAGCAGCGCTGCATGACGTTAAGCTCGATAGAGCGTACCTTGCAGCCGAATTTCTGCCTTACGATGTTTTCGAGCTGCTTGCCTATGCCGGACAGATACTTATGCCCGAAATTGTCGGTCACGCCGGAGCGGTAGTTGTCGTCGTCAAGCTCTATGCCCTCGGAGACCGCGATGACAAGCGCCTTGTGCTTGGCCTGTTCGCGCTTCACGTCCTCGACAAAGCGGTCAACGCTGAAATTGCCCTCCGGCAGATAGATAAGGTGCGGAGCGTTCACGCCGTTGGCGCGGATAACGCAGGTCGAGGCGGTGAGCCAGCCCGCGTGGCGTCCCATTATCTCGATGATAGTGACGGATTCGATGCTGTAAACGGCGCTGTCGCAGACTATCTCCTGAACGGTGGTGGCAACGTATTTCGCAGCCGACCCGAAGCCCGGAGTGTGGTCGGTTGCGCACAGGTCGTTGTCTATGGTCTTTGGTATGCCGATGATGCGCACATCGTATTTATGGAGCTCGGCGTAGGCGGAGAGCTTGAGCACGGTGTCCATGGAGTCGTTGCCTCCGATGTAGAAGAAAGCCTTGATGTCGTGCTTGATGAAGCAGTTCATGATCTTTTCGTAGATCGAGGTGTCGTCCTCCTCGTCGGGCAGCTTGTATCTGCACGAACCGAGTACCGTGGAGGGAGTCTGCTTCAGAAGCTCCATATCGTCGTTGCTCCTGATGAAGTTCTTGAGGTCTATGAGATCGTTGTTTATGATGCCCTCGATGCCGTTTATCGAGCCGAAGATAGCGTCGATCTGCGGGTATTTGAGAGCCTCCGCGTACGCTCCGACAAGTGAAGCGTTTATAGCGCAGGTGGGGCCTCCGGATTGTGCGATTGCTATATTCATTGTGATGTCCTTTCGTGATATGTAATAGATACATTATAACACATAAAAATGTAAAAATCAATGGGGGGAGAACAGATTAGTTGTGACAAAAAGAGCTGCTAAAGATGTTCATTAGGGCGGAAATGATGAACGAATATTCTTTGTTTTTTTGGCAAATTATAAAAAAATTGCTTTTCCTATTGAAATTTATCTTGTTTTGGTGTACAATAGAAAATATATTGGATTATTATGCGCTTGAATATAAAGAAAAGAATTACAAAAAGAAAGGTCTTCCTATGGATAAGGTTCTCGACATTTTCAGAAACAGGTGGGTGAAGCTCGGAGTCTCGCTTCTTTCGCTGGGCTATCCCGCATTTTTGCTTTATATCGACTGGCTGTCCTTTGCTTACTATATGCAGCCGGTGAACGCTGTTCCGCTGTTCCTGCTCTATGTTCTTGTCAACTTCGTGTTTGCGGGAGTGATGTTCTACACAAGAAAGCAGATATTAACCCGTATAGCCGCCTGTATCAGCCCGCTGATAACGTTCGTGCTGCTGATAATCGGCTTCGGACACTGGTATCTGATAGCTCCGCCGGTGGTGACGTGTCTGCTGGTATTTTTGGCGTCCGGCGCGAACGAGACCTTCAAGACGATACTCGGCACGATATACCTGCTGATGTTCGTTGTCGGGACGCTTGTGTACCTGACGATGCTGCACTTCAACCTGACGATACAGACCCTTGCCAATCTGACGGAATGTGATATCTCCAAGCGTTCGGAGGTGTACGACTTCTCGCCCGACAATTCGTACAGGATAGTTATGTATATCGACGGGGCGGGCGCGGAAAGAAGCCTGACCTCCTACTACGTCGAGAAGACCGAGGACGACATATCGCTCCCGTATCTGAACTGCTACAAGCACGTCGGGAGCCAGAAGGTGCTTGTCACCATGGACAGGGATTCGGTGGTCTACAAATGGCTTAACAATCACGAGCTCTATATCGACGGCCGCGCGAAGGATATAAAGAAGATGTTCGAGCAGGCCGAGGAAGCCGCGAAGAAGAAGGACGAAGAGGAAGAATCCCCGGCGGACAAGAAGGTAAAGACCTACTACGAAGAACACGACTACAACGATGAGGAATACTACGGCCCCGCGGGAACGTCGGCAGCCCCGGCACCGGCACCGGAGCCGGAGACCGAAGCGGTGAGCGGGGAAGCGGCAGAATGAGCCGCGTACAGATATCCGAATGAAGGAAGGTGAGTGAGGCAATGCCTCGTCAGCTCAATATAGCCGGAAAGAACTCCGGCGAGATATACACGCTTGTCTATCCGCACAATCTGATGAATTTCTGCCGCTATGATTTTTCGCTGTTCCTCGAGCACTGCACCGATCTGTGCAGACTTGCCGCGCGGACGGGCGAATACAGCATAGACGACGTATATTCGGTGAGGAATTCGATATCGTCCTGCCACAAGTATTACGAGCAGAATATGCGCACGATATTCGAGAAGATAGTCATTGACTGCTGGATAGATTATCTCTGCCGTCAGAGCGAGGTCAGCACGAATACGCTCTGGCAGAGCTTCATGAAGTGCCGCACCCCGTTTGAGAAAGCGATATTCGAGCGCCTTTCCGACTACCGATACAACCGCGCCATAAACGAATGGATAAATCTCCTTCGTATGCAGGAATACGCCCGCGCAAAGACCGATTTCGTGTTCTGCGTGAAGCTCTCCTCGTCGCAGCAGGCGGTGGCGCGCTCGAACTATTTCGATCTGCTTTACAATGTGGCGGCGAACGAGCAGGGCTTCCCGATAAGCGAGATAGCCTCGACGAGCGTTTATTCAGCGGGGAGGCTCCCGAACTCGCCGTTCGTTATGAACTCGGCTGCCAAGGAGATAGCCCGCAATCAGCTTCAGGGAATAGAGTACAGCGATACATACAGATCGCGCAAGAACCCCGATCTTACCGATAAGATCGCCATGGACGCCTTTGCGGCGGTCAAGCAGTTCATACCGGACAAGGACGACAGCATGGCGGCTACGATAATCAAGTCGCTCACATCGTCCCCGAATTATGTGTATGTACCCGGGTCGTTCAAGGCGATGATCGACCTCGAGATAGACATTTCCGCGCGCAGCGGCGTGTATGTGCAGAAATGCGCCCGCTGCGGAGATTACTATATCCGCGACATCGACTACGATTTCGACTATTGCAGTCGCATGAACCGCGAGGGCACCACCTGCCTCGAGCTGATGAAGGGCGAGGATCCCGAGCTCGCCGAGGCTATCTCCGCCACCGCCGTCGATGTGACCGTAGCGCCTGCCGACGACGGGGACCCGAAGATAGTCTATGTGGACAAGGACACCGTGAATGCCAAGGTGGATCAGCTCTACAAGGAAATGGCGGCGCGCGTCAACGTCGATATGACACAGAGGGACTTCTCGCTCTGGTATCAGAGAGCGCTGCGTCTCAAGGACAGCATACTGCTCGGCGAGGCAGGGGAGAAGGAGCTCAACGATTTCATCGAGCTTTCCCACGGCAGCGAGTTCGCTTCAAAGAAGCAGGCTCCGCTGTTCGAGCACAAGGAAGAGGAGACCGTTGAGGAAGAGGAAGTCACCGAGTCCGGCAAGCATATCAAAAAGTTCGTGTTTGAGAAGGTGGAGCGCGAGCCCGCGTCACTGAGGACTCCGCCGCCCGCTCCGTCAACTCTGGCGGAATCGGAAAAGGCGGCTATGGAGGCTGTAAGAAGGCTGTTCGGCTCGGAGCAGCCGAAAAAGCAGGAGCCCCCGAAGTCCGCGCAGTACCCGCAGCAGTACGCCCAGCAGCAGCAAGTCGTCCTACGGCTATCCCGGTCAGTACCCGCAGCCCGCGCAGAACGCCTACGGCCCGCAGCCCGCGCAGAGCGCTTACGGCCCGCAGCCGCAGCAGTACGGGCAGTTCCAGCCTTATTATCGCCCCCAGCGTCCGCAGGGCGTCTCAAGGGTGATAAAGAGCGGCACGGCTCCGCAGGACAGTGCTGCGCGGCCTAAGACCGTTGTGATACCCACGGGCAGCGAGAACCGCGAGAGACCGCCGTTCACGCCGTTCGGCGAGCGTCCGGAGAACGCCGCTCCGCCCGTAATGAAGACCGTCACCTCCCCGAAGCCGGTACCGGAGCCCGCAAAGCAGGAGCCAGAGCCCGACGAGGACGTAAAGGTGTTCACTCCGAGACGGCCTTCGCTGTCAAGAACGAAGCAGTCCGACGGCTATATCGAGCCCTCGCCTTACGAGAGGCTGAAACAGCCGCTTGAAGAATACAGGGACCGCGGCGCAGCGGAAGAACCGCCTGCCGAGGTCGAAGGCCAGATCGTCACCGACGAGATCATAAGACCCGCCCCGTCGGCTATCCCGGCGAACGCCGCCGCCGCGTACCGCAGCTACGGAACGCCCGCTGCCGCGCCCGAGGATGACGAGTTTAAAAAGGCCGACTTCTCGCGTATCCTTGAGGGGATAAACCGTGAGGACGGCTTCCGCAGGGACGAGGAGACCGTCGATTCGGACGGGCTTCCGGTGTCGCACAAGACCAAGCACGTTATGAACGCGCTGTTCGGCCCCACGAAGGTCAGCCCGATACTGCGCGTGAAGCTCGATGAGGAAGACGACGATATCTGACCCCATTCAGAGCGGAGGAGAGGATAATGCGGATAGTTGCACTTATTGAAAATACGAGCGCTTCCGACAAATTAAAGACCGAGCACGGCATATCGCTGTACGTCGAGAACGCGGGGATACGCTACCTGATAGACACGGGCGCCTCGGAGAAGCTCGCGCACAACGCGAAGCGCCTCGGCATAGACCTTTCCGGCATCGCCGCGGTGATGATCTCGCACAACCTCGATGCTCATACGGGCGGTCTCGATGAGGTGCTGAAACAGAACAGGAACGCGATGATCTACGCAAAGCAGGCGTGCAGGAACGAGCTCTATATCAGGCAGTCGTTCCTGCGTACCCGCATGAGCAGGCTGAGCTATGTTTATGAGGAGCACCCGGACAGATTTATATTCTACAATAATTTCCAGCAGATAGACACAGGCTTCTTCGCTATGTCGAACGAGCACCCCGACACCTCGTTCTACTGCGAGGACAGGGAGCTGTTCATGAAGAAGGACGGAAAGCTCGTCCGCGACGACTTCTCACACGAGGCGTTCTATGTGCTGTTCCCGGACAATGACCGTTCGGCGGGTATGGTGGTGATATCGCCGTGCTCGCTCTGCGGGATCACGAACGTAGTAAAGACCGCGATGAAGCGTTTTCCGCGAGTGCCGGTGCTGTCGGTGATCGGAGGCTTTCATCTTATGGGAGCTCCGACAAAGAAGCTTGTCTGCTCCGCCGACCACCTTGAAAAGACGATAAACGAGATAATAACGACAGAGACCGGAACGGTCTACACATTCCACTGCACAGGCCCCGCGGCGTATGAGCTGATGAAGCAGCGCCTCGGCGACCGTTTGCAGTATCTTCACGCGGGGGAGGAGCTTGTCTTCTGACCCGGGAAAAGAGGCTGATATGAGACTGCGTCCGTACATACCGGACAGGGATTTCGATGTTATAAAATACTGGATAACGGACGAGCGCACGCACGCACTGTGGTGCGGTGACCGCGCCGAATATCCTCTGGCAAGGGGCAGCTTTGACTTTTTCCTGCGTGAGATAGCCGCGAATAACGGGGACACTCCGTTTGTGGCGCTGAACGATTTCGGCAGGCCTATGGGCTTTTTCTGCATCTCCGTGAGCACGGAGACCAACGAAGCCATGCTCAAATTCGTCGTTGTCGATCCTATACGGCGCGGCAAGGGCGTCGGCAGGGAGATGCTGAGCCTTGCCGTGAAGTACGCGTTTGAGATAGCCGGCGCCGAGTCGCTCCGGCTGTGCGTATTCTCCGGGAACGTACCGGCGATAAGGTGCTATGAGGCGGTGGGCTTCACGATACAGAGTACGGACACTGCCGCGTTTGATTTCGGTATAGAGAAGTGGGACAGATGCCACATGATCAAATATAAAACCACAGAAGGAGAACAAAGACAATGAGACCTATTTTCGACTGCTTTTCCGAGGAATACAAAAAGCCGTTCGGAGCATTGCAGAGGGGAGAGGAATGCCGCTTCACCATACGCTTCCCGGAGGACACCATGGTCGAGGA